>JALVZS010000039.1 GCA_027022065.1 bacterium | reverse complement strand
AACTGTACACATTAGGCCCAGACTGTCAGCTACACGATAGTCCCATTTACATACAGACCTCTGAGCTTCAATGCACCTCCGTCCCTGTCCCGCTATCAGGTGGTTTTGCTTTTTGGCTTGTAACGGGTGTGCCTTTAGAAAACTTTGATTTAAAGTACAGCCCATATAGTTTCTCTTTCTATCAATTCGGATTCTGTCCTTAAGGAGAGATCTCAAAAGGATAAGTCACTTCAGACAGTATCTCACCCGTATCATGGTTTCTAAACACAAGCACCCAGCTATACCTGCCAACATATAGAAAGCCCTTAATGTCCCTCTGCGAGGGCAACTGGAACACCAGATCCATAGAAGCTCCATCCCCAAAAGCCCTGAAGCTTACCCTTTTAAATAAAGGCTCCTCTTTGGCAGTGGTTCCCAGCAACCAGGCCCCAGGAACCCTATCCACAAGCCACACGATCCCTCTGCCTTCCTTGTAAAGTCCCAAATAAACATCCACGAAGAAATCTTTATAAACATCTCTTGTCTTAGCATAGAAGGAGAAAACGGCCCTGTCTCCAAGGGACAAACTCTGCCTTCCCGATATCTTAAGAAGAACGGGCTGTGTAGGAAAGTTTACGGAAACCCTGTAAACCTTGTAAGTAGGAAGTCCCGCTATAGGACAGCCCCTATCGTCTCTAACATCAAAAACATAGCTAACAGAAGCTATATCCTCGGTTAAGTAAAGAGGATAAACAGCCTTGTACACCCCCACTCCTGCATTCCTCATGGGCAGGAAAACATCAGGCTCACCGTCACCATCTGTGTCCAGCAGAACATGAGCGTAAACCTGCTCACCCACAGGAGGAAGATTAGCGGCAACGGGCCTTAGGGCTATCTCAAACTCCAGCTTGTAATAAGCCCCCACGCCGTTTGCCAGCTCAGGCTTTATCTTCACCCCTCCGTCGTATCCCTCAGGAAAGTAGGCTTCATAGAGAGAACCGCATATGCTTCCCCTGAAGAGCTGCGTACGATAGGAGCTTCTGTCAACCTCGTTAACTATAGTAAAGTAATAAGAGATATCACCGCTGTTTATGTCCATCACAGGAAGCCATGCGTAAAGATAGTAAATCTTCTGCTCCTGCTCCTCCGCATAGGGAATAGTGCCTGTAAAGCGCTTAAGGCGGATCTCCTCAGGAACATCTGCACCATTCAGATAAAAACTTGCGTAAAAGTTAAACTTATCCAGATAAGAACTTACATCAACAGCCGTGCCATTCTCATCCACACAGTAGAATCCCATTGCAAAGAATAACCAATATCCACTTGACGAAACAGGCTTGTATCCAAAGCCATTGGTCATCCCGGCAATTCTATTGTTAACCACCCCCGCATAGCAGTATATATCCGTAGAGTTCTCCTCTTCACCCGATGTAAAGGTAAAGCTCTTAGCAGAAGACACAAAAGAAGCCCTCAAAAACTGCACAATTACAGAGTTCACATCAAAACTACGGCCAACCTCCTCTGGTCCTAAAGAGGTTTCATTAAAAGAGGTGGCATTGACAGAGGCAAGATCCTCCTCCGATGTATCAATCACAAAAGAGTGCTCAATCTCCCAAGCGCCGTTCGCCCCCACTATACCGATAGTGTAGTTTCCAGCCTCAAACAGGTTGTATACGGAATCCGCCTTAACGGCGAAGGTATAGTCAAAATCACTGCCAAAAGTCACTGGTTGCCCATGAAAGCTGAGACCAGAACTTGTCAAAAATACGTTGTCCCCATCGGGCACCCTGAAAAAGACATAGGCATTAACACTTGGCTCAACGAGCTTTGCATGCACAGAGAATCCGTAACCCTCCAAAGGCTCATCAAACTCTGCATACATCTGAGAAAACTCGGCCTCCCCCTCGCCCAAAGAAACATCCTGGTCAAACAGGAAAAACTGGCTCTTGGTACAATTATCCTTACAGCCCCCCTCAAGCTCTATAGTATGACCTAAGATTTCTAGCTCCCTGCCAGTGTAACCAACAGGTACTAAATATATAGGAGTAGAAAAGGCCTTTCCCCTGTAGTTATCTAATTCAAGAGTTAAATGGATATTATTAACATCAGGGACACTTAGTTTTAGAAGCAACTCACTTTCTTCTTCATCATCATCTGGAACAAAGTTTAAGGTAAAGTTGTCAGCACTTACATCTAAAACAGAAAGGTCATCATCTATACGAACAGGAAAGCACCCACCTTCCGAAGAAGAAAGGCAATATTCTCTCATATCCGTTCCTATAACATAAGTAAGAGAAACAAAAGTTTCCCCATCAGATCCACTCTTTCCACTGATACCAGAGAAGATTTTTACTGCCTTACCAGTGCGAGCGTTTACTAAGTAAATTGCTGAAAGTTTTTTCTCTCCAGGTTTTTTACCATATTCCGTCTGCTTCCAATAATCTGTAGCTTCTATGGTTATGGTATACCCTTCATCAGCCTCAAAGTAGAAAGGACCCAAATGATCTGGGCGATGGTTTTCGTCGTTTATAATAATAGTGGTTCCTGTAGAACCAGAAACAGATATCTTTAAGTCATCGTCTACATATATAGGAGCACTGCCATCTGGCGAGGATGAAAGAATATAAAGACTCCCTTTAGCCTTACCCCCCAAAAGAAGTAGTGCAAACAAGCAAAAAGCAAGCGCCTTCTTCATCTTAGGTTCTGTGGAAGTATTTTTACCTTGTACTTGGACAAGGTTTTCTGAACTATATCGGCAATAAGATTTCTGCGATATCTATCTTTTAACTTTTCATATATCAGATCCCTAACCTTGCTAAAAGGCTCCACTTTACCACTAGGATCCTTGAACTCGCTCTTGTGCGTCTCATAATACAACCGCAAGTCCTTATCAGAAAGTTTAAAAAAACGCATCTTCCTTCTCACTTCATTCTCCACCCACAGCCTAGCAAGCTCCTCTTTACGGAGAAAGTTCAGCCTAAAAGCCACCTCCGGCTTTCTATCAAACCCATTCTTTTCAGCCTCAGCAGCCAGAGACTCCACCTGAGCGATGTGATAGAGAAAGCGCACTCTAGTTAACCTGTCGTTAGTTAAGATACGGCGTTGCTCAGGTTTCATAGTTTTCAGCAGTAGCTCGTACTGATCTCTAGTAAACTTGAAGCCCTTACCTTCTACAACAGGAGGACTTCCAGATGCCGTTCCCACAATAAGCAACCACGCCGTTATGAAGAAAAATAGTTTATTCCTGACTAGAAAGGCTACAATACTCCGGCTTGCAAGGAGCCACCATGACCCAAAGTCTGACATTACTTCTATCCTCATTTTTATTGTTAAAGAGTGTAACAGCCCAGTAACCACACTTCCTTTCATCAGCAGGCGTGAGAATTACTAGGTACCTTGTAAGCGGGAAACCCATGCAGTAGTAAAAGTCCTGATAATCAGGGTTTACTTTTCCATACCATGTTGTCCAACTGTATAAGTAATCCCTAGGACAAGAGTTTAGTCCAGGCTTAAGTTCCCATAATTCAGGATCATCACTAGGTTTGTTATACAGATAATCAGTAATGATCTTATAGTCTTTCCAGGAAGGGTACTCATCATCTTTGGGAATATGGGATCCTACAAACTTTGCTATCGGTTCAATAGCTCCCTGGTGATAGTAAGAGGACTCTTCTACAGAAAACTGTATTTCATTCTTGTAACCGCCAGGTCCAGTGCACCCGAAAAAGTACACATGCTTAGTAGACTTAGCAGGCACATCCACATAGTAAAACTTTTCAGGTTCCATAAACATAGCTTTACCCGTAGCTTCCCCTTGAACCACATTTAACAAGACAGGAACTTCAACATCCCTAGAAGCATTGTCGGTATAAATCCTGATATTTAAGTAAGTACTATAAGTTCCCAAAGCTTCAGGAGCTTTGATCTCAACTTTAACTTCACAATCTTTCTTCTGAGCCCACATCCACTGATCCACTTGTATCTGGTTAACAAACGTTCCATTACTCATCAAATCCAAACATGCACTTCTGCCACACCCATCCATCCCTTTTACATAAATATCCCTATACTCCCCTGGGGTGAGAGTTACCGAAACGCTGGTAGGATATACTTCAAGATCAGAAGAATCGCACGAGTTCTCAGCATTACTACTAGTAGATGCTGAGCTGTTAGATGTGTTGTAATAACCGTTCCAAACTGACGGACTGCTGTTATGTACAGATTGGCCAGCGTTTTGTTTTATGCGCTCTAGGAAAGAGATGCTGCCGTGCCCCTGGGTAGCACCGCTGATACCAACGCTAGAGGTTTCGTTAGAATATGAACCGGACACCCCTGAGTTAGTTGAGGTACCATTACTAGGAATCACACCAATGGATAAAGAACTGCAATCGCTTCCATCATCGTAATTTACGCACACATGAAGTTTATACGGCAAACTCTGCTCTTCCTTCCAAGCCAGAAGCACATTGCCATAATGCGGCGGAGAATTCAGATTTAACGACCTTTCAACATCCACCCAAGAGCAAACAAGAACCAGCTCCCCCGCAACAAGCCCCCAAGCGCTCTTATCATTTACATTGCAATAAAACTTTTTACCATCAATTTCTCTCCATATCTCTAGCCGAGCACTCTGAGTCTCGAAACTTATAAAAACAGGCAGAAAAACATACTTATGTTGCTCGACTTTCAAACTGCTTATATCAGTCCACCCAAGAAACACCCGAGAATAAACCCAAGGAGAACAAACCAACAAAATAACGAGAGCTAGAAAAAACTTCCTCACCTCTTCGCACCTCTGACATCAAGTTTTCTTGGAACATGATACCATCTATTACCTATCCTAACCCACTTATCTCTAACATTCAAAGAAATTTTACCTGTATCCCTACTTCCAGGAACAAACAAACTCAAAGCCAGTCTAAGGGATACCAAAGCCTCTTTCCGCTCTTCTTCGAACTTAATTCCCTCAACTCTATAACTTCTTATTCTTACCAGAGGATTCCCTTTGCGCGATACATACACTTCTCTAGGTACGGTTTCCCTAAACGGAGGATATTCGTAATCATAAGCCCTGTTCCAGTTCCCATTAACTACTGCCGTCCAATAACTATTTACAGCTTCCACAAGTGAATTTTTCCCAGTAGTTTCCACAGTACTATTAGAAGAACATCCACTTAAAACAACTACCACACAAGAAATAGAAAACAGTACAACTGTGACTTTTCTAATAAAGAAAAAGGCCTGCGAGATGGCACTCGCAGGCCTGATATTGCGCACTTTACGGTTTACTACTTCTGGCACTGAGCCCCCTCAGCAACTATGCAGGCTATGTCATTGCCACAGTCATAATTGCAGGGATGGCAGGCATTATCATACCAGAAACCACCAGCGTTATTGCAGTCTTCCTGAGTTTTGCAAAGATCAAGGTGGTCAGCGTCGCAGGAAGCCTGCTGCTCCTCAGAAGTGGTCTTAACTAGATCGTAGCTGACAGGCAGCATGTGATCAAGTACACCACCAAAGTAGCTCTGGATCTGATAGGCTAACACAGGCTGTCCCTCAACCGTGCTGTCACCCAAAGTAGTGGAACCCACATTAAAGCTCAAGCAGGCCCAACCAAGCTCATAACTGGTGTTAACGTTGAGCTCATGCAGGTCAGTATTAAATATAGGTGTAGCAGAAGCACCTACGGGAAGATAGGTGACCTCGTTGCACACCTTAGGCTGCTGTCCAGGAGGTGTGGGTGAAAAGTCTACGCCAGAAGTGGGATAATTCTCCTTGTCATCATAGACCTTGGCAGTTAGAGTTACGCAGCACTTGGTGTAATCAGAAGAAGTACATGTGGATGGATTATAATACTGACCCGCCAAGAGATTATCCACATTCTCCTTCTTCGTTACGAAGTTGAGAATAACATCCGTCTGTCCCTGGAGATAGCTCTGAAGGTCGTAGAGCACATATAGATTGCTCTTGGTAAGCACATAGTTAACTGCCTGAAGTCCAGCAGCAGCATCCGCAAACAGAGGACGATCAGTAGTCAAACCAGCAAACAAAGGCTTGTTCTCAAAGTTGGCAAGAGCAACAGCCTTATAGGCATATGTAGAAACACCGTCGCTGTCCAGCAAGTTGGAAAGGTTGAATATATACCCCTCACCAACCAAAGCATTAGGAGCATCCTCAAACTGAGCCCCGTTAAGAGTTCCAGTTGCGGCTGCCAAACAAGCATTGGCATCAGGTATCAGCTGGTGGAAAGCAGCGGAACTAGCAACATCTATAGCATTCAAAGCGAAGAATTCTATGTAACCCTCAAAGGTACGATCAGCAGGTATAGCCTTACCAGCAGAGGTAGTAGTACGGGTGTAAGCAACCGTCCAACCACCAGGAGCAACAATGGTATCAGTATCTGCCATCAGCCCTGTGCCGCTATTGCCACGAAGAACAGCCGCAGTATTTCCACTCAATCCAACCATTGCAGGATCAACTACCCAGAAAGAAAACTCGTCGTGCGGGCTAAGGCACACAATAAAGTCCAACACTTCCTCGCTCTCCTTACCCTCTCTGAGACGCAGCTTTCCAACTATACCCTTATCAGAGGTATTGACGATCTTGAAGTAGTTAACTCCTGTACGAGCATTGTAGTAAGGAAAGATAAGTACATCCCCCATACCACCAGGATTCACATATAGATCCTGAAGCTGAACCGGAACAGACTGGCTTGAAGAAGCCAATCCGTCAATCTGATCCGCCAACGCAGGCATAACCATCAAAGCCAGAACCAAAAGTCCAAACAACCATTTCCTTAACATACTCGCTCCTCCTTTCTAGTTTTGTTTTTAATTTAGCGCAAAGGAGGGGGCTTTAACCCCCTCCGCTTTTTTAATCACAGCTACCAACCATGTAGAACTGCAACAGGTACGCGCCATTTGAGAAGTCAAGCTGGGTTACATCAACGGGAGACACCAGCCAGAAGAGGTAACCGTTACTCTCAGGCAGAGCCACATTGCTGAAGCTGAGGTTGGTCACAAGACCGCTGTGGGCGAAGCTCGTAGTCATGGTTCCAGAGGCAGGATCATACCAGTACATCCTGCTGAAATCGCAGGTGAGGAAGCCCACCACTATGTCCACATCGCCCTGATAAGAGAAGCTGCCGGAGATCTGGCCGTTGCTGCTCTGCACGGGAGCCGTTGCGGGGTTAGCAGGCCCAATCTGCTTGCCGGAAGGTACAGGCTGAGCCTGACCACTGCCCTGGCTCACGTTTCCTATGGTTATCTGCTTGGAAGCCACATTGTTGTTCTCCAGTAGCTCGTCCACGTCATTATTGCTGTCGGCTTTGACCAGCACGTAGTACTGGCCGTCGGGCGTACCAGCAGGAATGACTAGGGGTACATCAGTAATAGTTACCGAAGCTCCCTTCTTAACTCCCTCAACCAGCGTGCTACCTATCTCCACATCGTCAGAGCTCAAGCTTTCATCAGTGCTGAGGTAGATGCTACACACAAACGGGCCTGCATCTTCCAAGCCATTGTTTTCAACTATGAAGCTCACATAAGCCCTAGTGCAGCTGTCGCCATTGCAGGATCTAAGGTTAGGAGGTGAGACCACCACAGAATTCACAGCAAGATCCGGCTTTTCAGTAAGCGAGAAGGTCTTACTTCCTACATTATCAGTTTCATTCGTCTCCTGAATGCTGTTGTAAGGATCCACAACAACGCAAATTGTGTTAGCCACCTCAGACAGCTCAAAGGAGGACGCCACGGTAACACTGCCACTAGCCTCCAAGGTTCCGTTATAGGTGCCCTCGGCAACCAGCGTCCCAAGCTCAGAGCTACAATCGCCATTATTATTCACATAAGCAGCCCACTCAACACTTGAAACATCTACTGTTCCACTGTTCTCTATAGTGAAGTTGAAGCTTACCACATCGCCCGGAGCATAGCTCACGTCATTAGGCACATTTACACTTGTGACTTTCAAGTTGGGGGCTTTGAGATTAAACGATTTATAGGCAACATTATCAGACTCACTATCCTCTATTACCTGGTTATTCGCATCTGCCTGCGCAAATATACACATTTCAGAGGAAGGACTATCTATCTTAGCCGGTATAGTCAGCTGGACATCCTCGGTATAAGTGCTTCCAGGAGCAAGAGAAGGAACATTCATCTCACCAAGGTAAGTGGCCTCACTAGCATTAAAAGATGCGCAACCGCTCAAATAGAACTTCACAACAGAATCACCTGCCAAATCCCCTCCTGTATTGTTAACAGTGATAGTAACAGTCACATTGGAACCAGGCTCAACCTCATCTGGAGTTATGGCATCTAAAGAAACACTAATATTAGCAGCAAGCACTGTAAAGCTTGCAGTATGAGCACAGTTGTTATCAGGGTTAATCTCTACTGTTTCGTTACCTTTGTTAACACATGCAATGATGTAACCCGAATCTCCGCTCTTGAAAAGGCTAAGCAGATCTTCGGATGAAATAGTAAGCTCAGTAAACGCTGCATTAGCCTCGCACTCTCCGGGGTTTAAAGAGGCAACAGTGCGCTCCCCTATCTTCTTGTCAGTATCGTTGTAATACTCATCCTTCGAGAGGTAATACACAATCTTGGTGTCAGGAGAAGCAACCTCAGAGGTCTCGTTACTGCAAACCTTATCCAGAACCCTTATAGTAACGTTGGCCCCCTCACTTGGGAATAGCTGGGAATTCAAGAGCTCCTCGCTACCGATGTACAGATCGTACTTAGGGGTATTCCTGAACTGAGCAACCCACGCATCCTTCGTACTGTCCGTACTGTTAGTATACAGGACCGTCACGATGCCATCGTGGTTAACACCATCCACAACAGTATCCCCATCTCCAAGAGCCCCGTTCCAGGCTATTGAGGCAACTCCCCAGCCGTCAACCACGCCCTCTGTTATGTACTCAACATATATGGAATCAGAAGAAGTACCATCAGAACCCACGCATGCAAAGGCGTTGGCCCCCATGGGGGTAAGGTAGCTGCACGGAATCGGCAACTCTAAGTCTTGATGGTTTACCCTCTGGTAACCGCTGTCCGTTATCTGCCACCTGTTGTAGTAGTTATTATCATTACTCCAGGCTAGAGCTATGCTTCCGTCAACATAAGCCGCGGCATCAACGGTTCCGGTTACATTACCGGAAATCTCCGGCAAAGAAGTAGTGGAAGCAGTATTAAAAAGCGAATCGAACTGAGTTACATGTATCTCTTGACCAAGTCCACCGCACGTATAAATTGCATAATAAAGATTACCATCTGTAACTACAGCAAAATTACCGGTGGCATTACAAGGGTCACTGCCAAATATAACAGGCGAATCTTTAGCAACATCTTGCAAACCTAGGTTGACCGTGTTGCATTGAAGCTCAGGTGTACCTTCTACTTCACCACATACCACAAGCAGGCCATCATTAAGCACTGCCTTAAAAGTTGACGCACTTATCTTAGTGTCTATGGTTTTGACTGGACTAAGATCGCTGGGGTTAACCTCTGTAACCAAAACCGTAGTGTCATTGGCATAAGCCAGCACCAAGTACCCATTGGGAGCATCGTAGAACATCTGGAGCCCTGAGACCGTGCCACCGGGGGAGAAATTATTATTCTCCTTTAAACCACCGGTAAGATCAAATTTTTTCAGGTAAATTTCTGTGCCATTGTAACCAGCTACATAAAGATATCCCCCACCTAAAGCAACTGCACATCCAGTATCAGTATCGCTAAAATTGCTAAAAACAGGAGTATCAGCATCCCCTTTCCAACTAGAAGAGGTGGAAGCTAAATAAACTGCCGAATTTTTCAAACCACAAACGTACGCATTATTAGACGCATCAACCGCCATGGAAGGACTAGATGCACCTGACAAATCTGACAAAATTTTAACAGGGTATCCGGTGCTAACATCCAGCCACAAAAACTGCCCTGAAGATCCCCTAGCTCCTGCAAACGGCAACAACACAAACGATAATGCTAGCAGGAGCACGCTTAAAAATTTCCACCGCTTTGCGCTCATGAATCACCCCTCCTTTTACAGTTTTATCCCTGCCTATAATCTTAAGAGCAAAGCCCATGCCACTTTTCAAGAGATCTTGAGAAAAACCGTAGTTTGAGGTTTTTACATAGAAAACCAGGACTTAACCACACCGGCTAAGGGTGGTTAAATTTAACCACCCGCTGGTTAAATCTAACCGGTGGAGGAACGCACTATGTATCATACACTTAGGAAAACAAACGTCGTTTTTTGCTTTTTGTGGTGGTTAATTTTAACCACTTACTGCTTCGGTGGCACATTCCCGGGAAGGCTCCTCTATGCCTGCGGGGCGTTTAAAAATGGCAGATTTGAAGAAACACTGGAACTTAAACTGGCCCATTTAATATCCTGCGGCAGAAATGTTGCCATAGTGGACGTTGACTCAGGCGCAAACTACCTGCTTTCAGACCTTAGAGAGCACCTGGAGCTCAGTCTGTCCTACGACTTTGGAGACGACGACTCGGACGCGATGGACCTGTACGGACACGGAACGGCTGTAGCCAGCGTTATAGCCAAAGTTGCGCCGTGTGCAAAAATCGTTCCCGTAAAAATAAACCCCGGAGGAGAGGCTTACTTTGACTCAAATGCCTTCATAGAAGCCCTGAGATACGTGCTGAGTCTAATACCCGACCATCCCGAAATAAGGGTGGTTAACCTGAGCATAAGCTTGGAGGAAAATCCAGAGGTTGACAGGCTAATAACCAGACTTTGGTCAGAGGGAGTGGTAGTGACCGCAGCAGCAGGAAACGAAGCGTTAAGCAAAGTTGACTTTCCGGCATCCAGCCCTAAAGCCCTAGCGGTATCTGGAACATCGGGAAACGAGCCCTATGCCTTCTCAAACACCGGAAATAAAGTCTTCGTATCCGCTCCCGCGGACAACATAGAGGCGCTTTACCCCAGCGGAAGCATTGGACTGGTTGAGGGAACCTCCTTTTCCTCTGCCATAGCCGCAGGGGTGGCCGCCCTTCTGGCAGAGAAGGGCCTTACCGCAGAGGAAATAAAGCTGTACCTAGCCAGGGGCAGCACGGATCTGGGATACCCAGGTTACGACGAGGCTTTTGGCTTCGGTAGGGTAAACGCGTTTGAAAGCTTAATAGAAGCTATTTCAGGAAACTACAGGCTGGTACCCAGAAGGGTGACCGTAACATTTTCAGATATCGTAAAAGTGCACCTTACAGGAAGCACTGAACACACGGGCTTTTTCAGCTCAAGAGATTTAAATTTAGACGTGTTGAACAACCAAGCCCTGATTTCTGGAAGCGTAAATGGGACCTACTGGCTATACGGATACACACAAAACCCGTTTAAGCTGGCAAGAAGTGAAATAGAAATTGCTCAGTTCCCTGAAGCAACTTTTGAGCTCAGCTTCCCTCCGAAATTGGAGGAAGGAACCAAAGAGTGCCTGTTCATACACTCACCTAGGGAAGAATCTTACAGCCTCTTTCTAAAAACCACGGAAGAAACCGCAAATGGATCTTTTGAAACAAACAGCGAGGATCTTTTCACCTTAAACCTGCCCAAAGGAGAGATATGGAGCTGCTGGAACAGCAGTCACGAAGAACCCTTAATTGTTAAGGAAGTGCTACTTTGCTCACACGGTGCCGTTTGCAACAGAAGTGTATACCTCGGAGCCCGCTAAAAAACAAAGATCAACGGAAAATCTATATGAGCTGTGAAGACAGTCTTTCCAACCACAAATGTGTAATTGCCGGGAGGCATGGGAGCATAGAAGGAACCATCAGGAAAGATTAAAGGCTCAACCAAAGCAAGCGCGTTACTTCTATAAACCTTGAGAATATCAGGATAGTTTCTGCCTTCTATGTAACTACCGCTACTAGCGTCATCGGCAAAGACCAAGTAAAGCACATAAACGTTCATGGGAACTCCGTCTATGGAGAGTCTGGCTATCGTAAAGGCTACGCCTACTCTGTTGAAAGAAGGAAAAACAAGAGGAACGGATTGTGTGCCTTTCATAAGTAATGCATTAATCTCCATGCTAATTAGCATGTAAGATACGGCTTCCTCTGGAGGAATGTAGTTCTCAAAAGCTATGTATGAAAGCGCATCCAAAGCATATACCCTTTTAAGGCCAAGTACCTGCTTGACCCGCTCCAAAAGATCAGGAAGTTCCTTCCCCTGAATCATGGCGTTTAATCTCTCGTAAGCAATTTGAGAAAGAGCAGAATCAAGCTCCAAAGGCTGAAGAGTCTGAAGGAGGTCAAAGTGTGCGCCCCATTGGGTCTGAACCTCAGCTAAGATACCGTGCCGGTCAGCAAAGGATACAGGTCCAGAACGAAAGGTGTTTATCTCCTGCACCACGTACTCCGCTATAGAAGCGTTATCGTAACCGGATCCTGCCCAGCCTACAAAGGGCGACAAAAGAGAAAACACAAGTATTATCCCAACAACAAACGTTCGCATCCCCACCCCCCCACCAAAAGAAGCAAATAACTTGCCACTACTTGTGCTTTCCTTGAAGAAGCTTTAAAAATGGCGGAGGAGAAGAAATTTTCTTTCTGTTACCTTTGCTACTTTTAATAAGATTTCTGAGGAAACTTACAAAGTCTTTTGGAGGAATTGTCTTGCCAGGGTTTACAAAGTTTCTCTTCCCAAGAACCTCAGGGTTAGAAATTTGCTTAGAACCGGATCCTTTGACAGCCTTCCCCCTAGCTTTACTAACAGTTGTTTTTTTGGATTGGGAAGCTCTTACTAAACCGGTTGAAGAAGCTTCTGGAACGGTTACAACCGGGGCACCCCCGCCAAAGCGAGCCATCACGTTTCTCACGCCTTCCGCCTCTCTGGAAAAAACAGAAAGAGTTAGTTTGCTCCCTCCGCCAGACAGAACCAAACTCCTCCCAGTTATCAGAACAACCTTGAGCCCCTTTACTTCGTCTCCAGGATGCACCTTGTAAAGCTTGCTTTCTTTAGCATCATAAACTTCTGCCTCAGAAAAGTTACCAGATACAAAGGTTCCCATGAGCACCAGATTAGCGTTCCCGGATGCCCCCACTTGAGTTTCATTGCTTCCGGGGAAAACCCCCTTGGATAGAATCCTTTCAGCATACT
>JALVZS010000038.1 GCA_027022065.1 bacterium | reverse complement strand
GGTATTGTTAGCTCTGGCATCCACCAGTATGTTAGGGTTTAGCTCTTTTGCTGTGATGGACAAAAACATATTATCTGCATCATCTCCCAAGGCGGCAATAAGCGTTCTTGCCTTTTTTATGTTTGCCTTTTCTAGGGCCTCTGTTTCCGTTGAGTCCATGAAAACAAAAAGATAGCCTCTTTGTTCCGCAACCTCTATTCTCTTGGGATCATCGTCTATGATGACGAAGGGTACATTTTCCTTGCTCAGCTCTTCGCATATCTTCTCTCCCACCCTGCCAAAACCGCAAACTATCACGTGGTTCTCAAGTTTCTTCATGAACCTTTCCCTCCTTCTTGAGGCAAATATGTTTCTTATCTCTCCCTCAACCACAAGCTGTGAAAGACTGGTTATGGCGTAGGTGAAGGTACCTACTCCGGATATGATAAGGATGGATGTGAATAGCTTTCCCTGCTGGGACAGTGGCTTTACCTCTCTGAATCCCACGGTGGACAGGGTTATCACTGTCATGTAAAAGGCATCCAGAAAGCTCATCTTCTCTATAAGCATGTATCCCACAAGGCCAGAGAGGAAGAGAAGGGTTATTAAAGCAGTTACTATCTTCAGTCTCGTTTTGAGGCGTTCTTTGAAGTCCGTCATGCCAGGAAAAAGATACAATCAATCTGGTTGATTTTCCACTTCCTTTTTAGCTATCAGTTAAGGCATGGCGAAGGTGGAGTTCCCTGAAAAGCTGGTTGAGCGTTGGAAGGCGCTTTTGGGGGAAGAGTTTTATGATTTTATAGATGCCCTACAAAGGCCCTTAAGGCCCAGCCTTCGTGTTAACACGCTTAAAATAAGCGTTGAGGAGTTGAAGGCTATCCTTGCCGAAAGGGGCATAGGGCTTGAGCCCGTTCCCTGGTGTCCCTGGGGGTTTTGGGTAGATGGCATTGGCGATGAGGAAAGCCTAGGCAATATGTGGGAGCACTTTGCCGGACTCATATACAAGCAGGAGCCTTCGTCCATGATACCTCCTGAGGTCATGAAGCCTACGGAAGGTGACCTTGTGCTTGATCTGGCAGCAGCTCCTGGTTCAAAAACTACTCAGCTTGCCCAGCACATGAAAAATGAAGGGCTTATTGTGGCCAACGATGTGAATGTTAAGGGGATAAAGGCCTTAACCAGCAATTTGGAAAGGCTGGGTGTGTTGAATGTATGTGTAACGCAAATGGACGGGATGCGCTTTGGAAGGCTTTTCACCAACGTGTTTGACATGGTTCTGGTGGATGCACCATGTTCAGCTGAGGGAACCATAAGGAAGAGCTATAAAGCGGTGTTTGAGTGGGGAGAGTGGGTGAGTGAAAAGCTCTCTAGAATACAGAGGATGCTACTTGTTTCTGCCTTTAAGGCCACAAGACCAGGGGGGATAATCGTTTACTCCACGTGCACCTTTGCTCCAGAGGAGAATGAGGGGGTTGTCTCATACCTTCTGGAGAGATACCCTGTGGAGACGGTGGAGATAAAGCTTGAAGGGTTAAACGCCTCTTCTGCCGTTATGGAATGGAACGGGGAAAGATTTCACGAGGGAGTTGCAAGGTGCGTTAGGGTGTATCCTCACAAAAACGATGTGGGGGGCTTTTTTGTGGCAAAGCTGAGGAAGCTTGATGATGGTAAAGGATAAGAGGCTTTTGGAAATTCTAGAAAAGCTACTTTCAGGTGGTGAGCTTACCTTTGAGGAAGGGGTATACCTCTTTAACACAGATGATTTTTTGGGATTAGGCTATGTGGCCAATAGATACGCTGAGCACCTGCACGGAAAGAAGGCCTATTTTGTAGTTAACAGGCACATAAACCCTACCAATTACTGTGTTAATGCATGTGCGTTCTGTGCCTTTTCCAAGAGAAAGGGGGAAGAAGGAGGCTATGAGCTTTCCCTGGAAGAAATTGAGGAAAAAGCATACCAGGCCGTTTCTGAAGGGGCAAGGGAGCTTCACATAGTAAGTGGGCTTCACCCAGAATGGCCTTTTGATTACTACCTTGAGATTGTAAGAAGGCTAAAGAAGAGGTTTCCTGAAGTTCATATAAAGGCCTACACGGCGGTTGAAATAGATCATTTTTCAAAGATATCTGGTCTTTCTGTGAGAGAGGTACTTATGAAACTTAAAGAGGCCGGACTTGACTCTATGCCTGGTGGAGGAGCTGAGATCCTGAACGACAGGGTGAGGGCGCTTCTTTGCCCTAAGAAAACAGGCTGGCACAGATGGCTGGAGATACACGAGGAGGCCCACAAACTCGGTATAAAGACCAACTGCACCATGCTCTACGGGCATATAGAGAGTGTAGAGGAGAGGGTGGATCACCTCATTAAGCTGAGGGAGCTTCAGAAGAGGACGGGAGGCTTTCAGGCCTTCATCCCTCTCTCCTTCCATCCCGAAAACACGAAAGTGAGGGTGGAGCCCGCAACGGGGGTGGAGGACCTAAAAACCATTTCTGCATCTAGACTCATATTCCACAATGTGCCTCATGTTAAGGCTTACTGGATCATGCTGGGAGAGGGGATAGCCCAGGTTGCTCTAAACTTTGGAGCCACAGACCTGGAAGGAACAGTTTATGAGGAGAGGATTACCCACGCTGCAGGTGCCACATCTCCCCAGGGCCTGTCCAAAAAGAGGCTGTTGAAGCTCATCAGGGATGCGGGAAAGACACCTTTTGAGAGGGATGCTCTGTACAACGTGGTGAGAGAATATGATTAGGCTGGGGATTATATCCTATCTTAATACCCTTCCCGTTTACTATGCCATTGAGAAGGGTATAGTTTCCCTTCCTAGCGGGATTGAGGTGGTGAAAGATGTGCCCTCTGTGCTTAACCGCATGCTTTCAAGGGGAGAGCTTGATGTTTCTGTGGTTTCCTCGTTTGAGTATGCCCTACATCATAAAAGCTACCTTATACTTCCTGGGTTGAGCATTGCTGCCGAAAGGCAGGTGAAAAGCGTGCTGTTTTTGTCAAATGTTCCCATGGAGGACCTTACGGGAAGGGAGGTTTACCTCACTAGTGCTTCTTTTACCTCTAAAAATCTTTTGCTTTATCTTTTTAAAAAGCTGGGTGTTAATCCGGTGTTTAAGGAGTTTAGAAGGGAAGGCGAGATTCCCAAAAACGGATACTACGGGATACTCGCCATAGGAGATGATGCCCTTGTTCTTTCCAGCAGGGGAGGATTTCGCTACATCTATGATCTTGCAGAGCTTTGGAGAATAATGTTTGGAAAGCCTTTTGTGTTTGCCGTGTGGTGCGTCAGGAGGGAGGCGTATGAAAAGAACAGATCCTTAGTTGAAAAGCTCTGGCATGCATTGATTGAATCCAAGAGGATCAGCAAGGGGATGTATGAGGAAATAGCAAGGGAAAAGTCGGAGGAGCTGGGACTGGACTTTCAAGCATGTCTAGACTACCTAAATGTGCTTCACTTTGACCTTGAGGAGGAGTTTGTGGATGGTATGAGGCTTTTCTTTAGGAAGATGTGCGAGGAGGGCTTTTTAAAGGAGGAGCCCGAGATTGAGTTTGCGTTCAATTGAGAAAAAGGTTCTGACAGGGGAAAGAATAAACGAAAGTGAAGCCCTTACGCTTTTAAAGGAGGCGGAGCTTCTCTTTCTGGGAAGACTCGCCGATGAGGTAAGAAAAAGGCTTCATCCAGAGGAGATTGTTACCTTCCTGATTGATAGGAATATAAACTACACCAATGTGTGTATGAGCAAGTGCAAGTTCTGTGCCTTCTGCAGGGATGAGGATGCGCCAGATGCGTATGTGATAACCGATGAGGAGTTAAAGAAAAAGATAGAGGAAGCTGTTTCCCTTGGTGCCACATCCATTCTCATCCAAGGGGGACTTAATCCTTCTCTGGATATCTTTCGGATTTCCGAAATGTTCAGGAAAATCAAAAGGTGGTTCCCAGATATACACATACATGGGCTTTCTGCGCCAGAGATAGTTTTTTACGCAGAGCGCTCTGGAGTTTCCATTGAAGAGGCTATAGACATCCTGATTGATGCGGGTCTAGGTTCCATCCCTGGAGGAGGAGCCGAAATTTTAACGGATAGAGTGAGAAGTGTGGTTTCGCCTAGAAAGTGCACGGTGTCTCAGTGGCTTGAGGTTATGAAAACCGCCCATAAAAGGGG
>JALVZS010000037.1 GCA_027022065.1 bacterium | reverse complement strand
CGTTATTGTCAAGGAATCCTCTGTTCTCCTTCCTTATAAAGGTCTCCTTTGTTTTCAAGATACTGTGCCTCAACAACACCGATTGCCGCAAGGTGAGCAATATCCGTAGGCGTTGCCCCCCTCTGTAGCACCTGCACGGATCTGCTGAGGCCCTGGAGTATAGGTCCAACCACAAAGGCACATCCGAGCTTGTTGCAGATCTTGTAGGCTATATTTCCTGCATTGAGATCCGGGAAGATAAGCACATTTGCGGGCTCCTTCAAGGTGGAGAAGGGATAGGTCTTCAAGAGTATCTCAGGATCAAGGGCGGTGTCTGCCTGCATCTCGCCGTCTATCTCAATGTCTGGTCTCCTCTCCCTCACTATGCGAACGGCCTCCGCTACCTTCTGGGCCTCGGGATGTTTCACGCTGCCGAAGTTGGAGAAGGAGAGCATCGCCACCCTAGGCTCCACTCCAAAGCGCTTGGCAGTATCCGCGGTGGTTATGGCTATTTCTGCAAGCTGCTCCGCGGTGGGATCTATGTTTACGGTGGTGTCCGCGAAGAAGTAGACCCTGTCCTTCACTATAACCATGTAAACGCCAGATGCAACTGTGGTTCCCTCCACGGTCTTTATGATCCTGAGGATGGGAGCTAAGGCATCCGAGTAGTGCCTGTTCTGTCCAGCAATCACAACATCGGCATCCCCTTTGTAAACCATAAGGGCAGCTAGGGTTTCGGGATCGTGCTGGACGAGCCTCAAGGCCTCCTTGTAGGTTACGCCCTTTCTGTTCCTCAAGTTGTAGAGAAGCTGGGCGTATTCCTCCGCCTTGTCAAAGGTGATGGGATCTATGATCTCAACATCCTTGAGCTCAATGCCCACATCCTTCATGGTCCTCTCAATGGCCTTGGGATTGCCAATAAGCACCACCTTGCCAAATCCCTCATCTTTGATGATCTGGCAGGCCCTGATAACCTCTCTGTCGTCGCTGTCGCAGAACACGATCCTCTTGGGTGACCTCTTGGCCTTGTTGATGATCCTCCTCATAACCTCGCCAGCCTTGCCCTTGAGGCGCTTCTCAAGCTGTATCTTGTACTCCTCAAAGTCCTCTATCTTCAGGCGGGCCACTCCTGTTTCCATAGCAGCCTTGGCCACAGCGGGAGCCACCCAGAGAGGCACCCTGGGATCCACAGGCTTTGGAATGATGTAATCCCTTCCGAACTCAAGATGATCAAGGTCGTAGGCCCTCAGCACATACTCTGGAACCTCCTCCCTGGCCAGTGCGGCAAGGGCCTTAGCAGCAGCAAGCTTCATCTCCTCATTTATGGTAGTGGCCCTCACATCAAGGGCACCCCTAAATATATGCGGAAAGCCCAAGAGGTTGTTCACCTGGTTAGGATAGTCGGACCTTCCCGTGGCCATTATGGCATCGTCCCTAACGGCAAAGACCTCCTCGGGAGTAATCTCAGGATCGGGATTTGCACAGGCAAAGATTATGGGATTCTTGGCCATCTTCTTAATCATCTCCTGGGTAAAGGCTCCCTTAACAGAAAGGCCCAAAAGCACATCAGCATCTTCAACCGCCTCATCAAGAGTCCTAACAGGAAGATCCGTGGCAAACTGCTCTTTATAGGGATTCATGCCCACCTGGCGCCCCTTGTATATAACGCCCTTGCTGTCGCACATGATAATGTTTTCCTTCTTCACCCCTATGAGCAGGAACATCTTGGCGCAGGCTATTCCAGCAGCTCCTGCTCCATTTATAACCACCTTTATATCCTCGGGCTTCTTGCCAGCGATCTCTAGAGCGTTTATTAAAGCAGCAGTTGTTATGATAGCCGTTCCGTGCTGATCATCATGAAATACAGGTATATTCATAAGCTCGCGGAGCTTCTCCTCAATGTAGAAGCACTCAGGAGCCTTTATGTCCTCAAGGTTTATACCGCCGAAGGTGGGCTCAAGGTTCTTAACAACTGTGATAAACTCATCGGGATCCTGGGTTGCAACCTCTATGTCTATGGCGTCTATATCGGCAAACTTCTTGAAGAGAACGCACTTTCCCTCCATAACGGGCTTTCCAGCAAGGGCGCCTATGTTGCCAAGCCCCAGAACCGCGGTACCGTTGGATACCACCGCAACAAAGTTGCCCTTTATGGTGTAAAGGTAGGCCTTGTCTGGGTCTTTGTGAATTTCCTCACAAGGCCAGGCAACGCCAGGTGTATATGCAATGGCGAGATCCCTCTGTGTAACGCAGGGCTTGCTTACGATTATCTCAAGCTTTCCGGGCCTTCCAGAGGCGTGGTACTCAAAAACCTCCTCCCTCCTTACCGTTACTTTATGCATCTTTCTTACCTCCCCCACAGATTTTTTAAACTTTATAAAGCAAAAGCAAAAAACAGGCAACGAAGAAAAGGGCAATGTGGCAGATAGACAAAAATATAAAACTCGGTTTAGAAAGAGTGAAAAAGGCCACCGAAGCACTGAACATCCCACTGGATGAGCCAGACTCAGTGCTTATAGGAGGCACAAATGGCAAGGGGACTACCGCCCTTTTTCTCGCAAAAATCCTTCAGCTTCACGGAATAAAAACCATGGTATACACATCCCCCCATCTATACTCCCCATCGGAAAGAATGCTTGTAGAGGGAAACCCCACACCAGAAGAAAAAATACGAGAAGCGCTTGGTAAGGTTGAAGAAAGATGCGGCAGTATAAATCTAACTCCATTTGAAAGGTTTACCATGGCGTTTCTGCTTTTGGCAAAAGAGATAAAGCCTGATCTGCTCATCCTTGAGGTAGGACTCGGTGGAAGGCTTGACGCCACAAATGTGCTGAACAACCGCGTATCTATAATAACCTCCGTCTCCCTTGACCACCAGGAGTATCTGGGAAAAACCATAGGAGAAATAGCAAGGGAAAAAGCGGGCATAATAAAGGAAAGTTCTGAAACCCTAGTGGGTAAAGTCCCAAAGATTGCGAAGGAGATTATCAAAGAACAGGCGAAGCGCCTTAAAGCCAGATGCCTCTTTTTAGGAGAAGGGATAGAAATTGAAATTACTCGGAAAAACCCTTTAGCCTTCAACCTCCAGTGGGAAGAAGGGAAACTAGAGGGGCTTAAAATAAACACCATATTCCCCTTCTTTGCAGAAAACGCCTCTTTGGCAGCCGTTACGGCACACCTGATTCTAAAAAATTTATCCCCCGACTTGGTAAGAAAAGCCCTTGAATCCGTGCCCCTTCCTGCAAGGGGTGAGATTTTTGAGTTTAACGGATGCAAAGCAGTGGTGGACACCGCCCACAACCCCCACGCCTTGTGTCTTCTGCTAAAAAGAGCAAAAGAAGCACTACCTTTACCACTGAGGGTGGTCCTTTCCCCCTTAAAGGACAAGCATTGGCAAAAAATGATTAAAATAGCCCAAGCCTACGGAAAGCTATTTCTGGTGGAGCAGGATACCGAAAGGGGGCTGAAGAGAGATGACTTCCCCCAAGGAAACTGGATAAGCCTTGAAGAAGCTTTAAAAATACCTAAAAGGGGAACAGTGATCTACGCAGGCTCATTCTGGATGGCGAGAGAGGCCAGGAGGTTCTTTGCATGCCAACGCTAAAGAGACTCAAAAGGTTTGCCAAGGTCTTAAGCAAAAGGCAGCCAGATCTGGTTGTGGTTATGGAAAACATAAAAAACCCGCACAATGCAAGCGCCATCCTAAGAAGCTGTGATGCCTTCGGCGTGCAGGATGTTTACATCGTTAAGGAGGGAAAAAGCTTTGGAGTGTCAAAAACGGTAAGTAGTGGAAGCTACAGGTGGCTCACCCTACACTTCTTTGAAAACACAAAAGAGTGTCTAAAACACCTAAAAAAACAGGGATTTAAGATACTAACAACGCACCTCTCATCGGAAGCGGTGGATATAAGAGAGGCAGACCTCACAGAGAAGGTTGCGATTGTTATAGGCTCAGAGCTTGAAGGAGTAAGCGAGGAGGCCTTAAGCATGGCAGATTTAAACATAGTGGTTCCCATGGTAGGCTTCGTTCAAAGCTTTAACGTCTCTGTGGCAACGGCCCTTATTCTATATGAAGCCTTTAGGCAAAGGGATGCAAAGGGATACTACAAAAAGGCAAGGATGCCCAAAGAGAGAAGGAGGGAGATATTCAGGCTATGGGTGGAAAGGGAGAAAAGCGAGAGCTGATCTACAGGATACAAACGGACAGAAGCAACATCGGCTTCATAAACGCCCTGATTGAGTCCTACGAGCACGTGGCCATTGTGAGGGTGGTTGATAAGAAGAACTGCATAATGGAGGTATACACATCAAGCGACTTTAAGGAAGAAACAGAGGCCATACTTGAAAGCCTGAAAAAGGACTACGGAATAAGGATCAAGCTCCTTGGGATTGAGGAAAGACCCCTTTTGCCACCACTGTATCCTTCCCAGAGCGCTTAGCCTCGTAGAAGGCCTCATCAAGCTGCTGAAGCACTGCAGAAAGATTAATGTCCTCTTCCCAGGGTTTGCATTCCACAACCCCCATGCTGGCAGTAACACCCGCTGTTTTAATAGCTTCCGAAATTCGCTTCGCGATGCCCTCTGCCCCCTTTCTGTCGGCCCCTGAAGCAACCACTATAAACTCATCCCCTCCGTAGCGGCCACAACAGTCTATCTTCCTAATGGAACCCTTAATGGCTTTTGCAACCTTTTTAAGCACCTCATCCCCGTAAACATGCCCTCTCGTGTCGTTTATCTCCTTAAAGCCATCAAGATCCAGCATGATAAAGGAAACGGGAATCCCCAGCCTCTTTGAACGCTCAAGCTCCCCCTGCATCACCTCCATAAGCTTTCTCCTTGAGTATATTCCCGTGAGGGCATCCCTTTCCGCCATATTCTGAAGTATCTCTTTATACCTCTTCCACATCCCCTCGTAGTGGATGAAGAAAACGGCCGTAAGGAACAGGCAAAGGACAAGTTGAACCAGATATGCCCTAACCTCATGAAGCCCCAGCATACCCAAGAACCACGCAGAAGCTACGCTAACTACAAAAACGTAGAAGCCAGATATAATCCCCAAAACAGGCCCAACCAATGCGGCGATGCACAACATGTATATGGGCATCCATATCCCAAGATAAAGCTTGTGGAACTTGAACTGCGCGAATATGATGCCTGCAAACAGCAAAGTTGCGGAAATGGCAACAAAGGCCCTTATAAAGTGCGGATACCTGTCAAGAAAAAAGACACAGGCCATAAGCAGTACTGATCCCACTATCTTTGCCATACCGAGCTTTGGAAGGTGCTGGTAGTAGATGGTAAACACCCCTATGCAGAAGAGAGTCACTGAGACTACCACAAACATAAATTTAAAGAACCTGTATCTTAACGCCTCAAACTCCATCCCTTCTCCTCAGCGCATCTATCATCTTTCTGCAGAAGCCCTGCACCATGCGGGCTTCCCTGCTTGTAAGCTCCATCTTTGACAAAAACCTTCTTATGCTGGACATCCACAGTGGCACATTGTCGTGGGGAACATAGCCTATTACCTCGCAAAGCTCTTTTATCCTGTCGTACATCTGCTGTTGCTCTTCATAAGTGGCTAGCTTGGGTTTTTCTACCTTAACGTTTGATGCTGCACAGAAGACCTCGTATAGGGTGAGCACCACAGCTTGTGCCACGTTGAGAGAGGAGTATCCCGCTGTAGGTATGGTGAAGGCATCGTTGCACAGAAACAGCTCCTCATTGGAAAGCCCCCACTTCTCGTTTCCAAAGACCAGGGCAACCCTGTTGTTTTTAGCTTTTGCTGCTATGTCGGGGGCTATCTCCCTAAGCGTCTTATACACCTTTCTGTGGGTTCCAAGCCTTGCGGTACTTGCCACCGCCCAGTTAAAGCTGGAAAGGGCCTCCTCTAGGCTTGAACATATCCTCATCTTGTCCACAAACTCCTGCCCGCCTTTTGTGGCCATGGCCCTAATCTTGGTCCAATCAAGATTCTGGGGGTTAACCACCACGAGCCGTTCAGCCCCGAAGTTGGCGCAGGCCCTGGCAACAGCACCTATATTTTCAGGGTATCTGGGCTCAACAAGCACAACCCCTATCGGCATGATCCACCACCTGAGGTTACAAACCAAAGGGCCTCATAAGCCGTCCCGTTTTTCACACACCTTATCCCCACTCTCTCCCTTCCACTGCCTACACAGATTTTTTCACTAAAGCTGCCAGATGCAGGCACGCTCCTCCAACCCTCTCCTGTGTGGTAAAGCCAGCACCTATCATAACTTCCCCCAATGGAAAGTGAAAGCTCTAAGGGGTTGTTCACTATCCCATACTTCATTCCCTTAACGCACAGCCCCCTAAGCCTTATGTGCCTCAAGAAGCGCTTCATCCCGGACCATCCACCCACAACAGGTATCCTTGGGATTATATAGGGATCCGTACAGTTGCACACAGCTCCAAGATCCTGGGCAAAGGCAGCCACAAACCCGTGCCTTTTCAGAACCTCTATAAGATCATCTCCATATTCCCCGTAAGGGTAGGCATAAACCAGTGGAATTTCCCCTAAAAGTCTAAAAAACCTCTTTTCTGCTTTTATCGTGTCCTTTTCAATAAAAGTCCTCCTCTCCTCGGGCTTCATGCGGGAAAGCTCCTTGTAGGAAAAGTGGGAGTAGGAGTGAAGTCCAAAGTCCGCACCCCAACTTTCAAGCTTCCTTATCTGCTTCAGGGTAAGAAAGTCCGGGTATCTGTCCACCGCCTCCATGTACAGAAAGACCACGAAGGGATAGCCAAACTCCTTCAGTATTCTGGCAGCCTTCATGGTGGTTTTGTAGCCGTCGTCAATGGTTATGAGAACAGTTTTATCGGGAAAGCGTCTGTTTTTCAAAAATCTTAAAAACTCGGAGAGGCTGATAACCCTATATCCGTGCTCTTTGAGATAGAGCATCTGCCTTCTAAAATCATCTAAAGATATGGATGTGGTGGGATGCCTTTTATCCCCAAACCTGTGGTAGACCAACACCAAGGTATCGGCCCTTAAACTACCAAAGGCGAGGAACAATGCGATAATGCCTATGAATATAGCTTTCATTCAGCTTACACCTGTCGTACTTGTAAAGTCCTTCGCTCTCTATAAGCCTTTCCAGCCTCCTTATGTACTCTCTCCTAAGAACAGAGTACATCTCCAGGTACTTGGCAAGCTCCAGTGAATTTTTACACTTCCTCCTGGCTATCCTAAAGCTCTCATAGGCCCAGCCGGCGTTTATGTTGTAGAAGTAGCTGTCAACCGCATCCAGAATGCTGGCAAACCTCTTCAGCCTAGCATCAGAACCACGGGCCTTTATCCCCCTCTTTCCAGAGAAGTCCCACTCACCGAAGATGTTATTTCCCTCGCAGAAAAACCTTGATGCCCCCCATCCACTTTCAAGGGCAGCCTGGGCAAGAACCAAACCAGCAGGGATTTCATCAATCTTATAGAGAAGCTCATCCACAGAGGAGGCCCTGTACTTATCACACAGCTTCTTCAGAAACGCCATCTCCTCGTCGGATACCTCCCCCTCTTCCATCCTTTCCTTTATCCTCAGCACCCTTTTCCTCAGCTGAGCAATCTTGAAGTTTTCAATCATTATTGATGGAAGAAGCATTGAGATGAAAAGCCTCTTCCTCCTCTTCTTGGGAAGCCCTTTAAGACAAAAAGGCTTGGTGTAGATGGCAGGAACAACGGCATTACAATCTACAATAGAGATACGGGAGGCAGAGGAAGGAGTTACGTACACAGGCTCTATACTCTCCTCAACCTCCACCCTGAACAGGAGAAGAAATAAGGCCACCCCGGCGCATAAAGCGATAAGAACCCTTCTGTAAAGCACCCCTTACTGGCGGCACCTCGGAGGAAGTAGGGTAAGGCCCACCTTCTCCCTCAGGAACTCACAGGCCTCATCCAGGCTCTCAAACACCTCGTAAACCCCATCAGAAACCACAGCAAGCATATCGGGGCGACCTTCAGGAATGAAAATCTTATACTCCTTCCCGTCCTTTCCCTTCACCCTTACCTCATGGTGGTGCCAAGGGGCGGGGTAAAGCTGCTGAAGCTTTTTAAAGAACTCCCTAACAGGCTTTATGTTTTCAAGATGCAGATGGCTCATCCCTCACCTCCTCATTTCTAGCTCCCATCTCTTAACACCAAGGCATTGCCACATCAAGTCCGTTTATATATCTTTAAGGTGCAAGGAGGGAAAGATGGAGAAGTTTCTGAAAGAGGCAAAGGAAACCCTTGAGGAAGCAAAGAGGCTTCTCAAAAAAGGGCAGGACTTTGAAGGGCTTCTACTCATAGATAAGGCCGGGAAGCTTTTAGCAAGGGCTGCCATATACGGCGACAATAAAGTCATAAGGCTTAGTCTAGACAAAGACTTTTTTGATGTGGAGAGGATGCTTGCCTTTTCCAAAAATGCCCCCATTCCCATTCTATTGGAAAAGCTAGACAACTTCCTCAACAAGATAAACGAGTTGGAGAAGCTCTGCGAAGCCTAAATTAAGTCCAAAACAACTTTTTTAACTCCCATCAAAGCCAGAAGAATTGGGCCTTGACAGCCCATTAGAGTTTTTATATCTTGCAGTAAAAACCATAAAACTTGGAGGCAAATTGATGCTCATGTTACTGCTGAACGGTCTATTGCTTACCAAGGCCCGCCTGGGGCCCTAACCATAGATGGGGCCACAGGCGGGCACACCGCTTGTGGCCCCTTGCAGAGGCCTTCAAGGGGCCATGAGCCGCAAAGGTTCATGGCCCTTTTTTTATTGGCAAAACAAGAGCGGGAGGTAAAAGATGGAAAAGGTATTTATCTTTGACACAACACTGAGGGATGGAGAGCAGGCCCCTGGATTCTCCATGAACATCAACGAAAAGCTCATCGTGGCCAAACAGCTGGCAAGACTGGGAGTTGATGTGATAGAGTCAGGATTCGCCGCATCCTCCCCTGGAGACTTTGAGTCCGTGCAGCGCATAGCCGAAGAAGTTAAAGGGCCCGTAATAGCAACACTGTGCAGAGCCGTGAAAAAGGACATAGAGATAGGTGCTGAGGCCGTAAAGCCAGCCGAGAGAAAGCGCATCCACACATTCATAGCCACAAGCGAGATACACATGAAGTATAAGCTCAAGATGGACCCCAAAGAGGTTCTGGAAAGGGCCGTTGAGGCGGTGAGGTTTGCCAGAAACTTCACTGATGATGTGGAGTTCTCCGCAGAGGATGCAACAAGGAGCGATCTGGACTTCCTCTGTAAAGTGATAGAGGAGGTGATAAAGGCAGGAGCCACAACGGTAAACATCCCGGACACCGTCGGATACGCCATCCCCTCTGAGTTCAAGGAGAAGATATCCTACATCATGAACAAGGTGCCCAACATAGACATGGCCGTGGTGAGCGTGCACTGCCACAACGACCTTGGACTTGCAGTCGCCAACTCCTTAGCGGCTATAGAGGCGGGAGCGAGGCAGGTGGAGTGCACCATAAACGGCATAGGGGAAAGGGCAGGAAACGCAGCCCTTGAAGAGATCGTCATGGCCATACACACAAGGAGGGATCACTTTAGCCTCACCACAGGGATAAGAACGCAGGAGATCTACAAAACGAGCACCCTCGTTTCCCACATAACCGGTGTGTATGTTCAGCCCAACAAGGCCATTGTGGGCAAAAACGCCTTTGCACATGAAGCAGGCATCCACCAGCACGGCGTTCTGGAAAACCCCCTCACCTATGAGATCATGAGGCCTGAAACTGTGGGCTTTCCATCCTCAAGACTGGTTCTGGGAAAGCACTCTGGAAGGCACGCCTTGAAGCAGAAGCTTGAGCAGTTGGGGTTCACAGACCTCACGGAGGAGCAGCTCAACAGGGTGTTTGAAAGGTTCAAGAAGCTTGCTGACAAGAAGAAAGAGGTGCTGGACGACGACATCCTCATCATTGCTCAGGAAGAGCTCCTCTCCATTCCCGTCAAAACCTACGAGCTTGACTACATACATACCACAAGCGGAAACAGGCTACTTCCCACCGCCACCGTTAGGCTTAAAAGGGGCAACGAAATCCTCCAGGACTCCGCCATTGGAGACGGACCCGTGGATGCTGCATACAAGGCCCTTGACAGCATCACAGGAATACAGGGCAAGCTCACCTCATACCAGTTGAGGGCGGTAACCCAAGGAAAGGACGCGGTTGGAGAGGTAACGGTTAAGGTGAAGTTCAACGGCGTTGAGATAGTGGGAAAGGGAAGCAGTGTGGATGTTATAGAGGCATCCGTAAAGGCTTACATAAACGCGGTGAACAAGTATCTGTACAGAAAGGAGCTTGAATCCCAGGGCTATGAAATTTCTCTTTACAAGGAGGCCATTTAGAGGCCCTTAGGAGCTAGACACCCGATATAGGAGAAGAGGGTTAAGAGCAGCTCTTTCCCCCTCATTATGCCAAAGGATCCCGATCCTGCCACCGCCTCGTCAAACTTGCTGCTCAGCCCTCTTCTCACCCCCTCACCCGCCATGATTACGGGCACAGGAAGCCCTGAGTAGGGCCTTATACCGTAGCTTGGAGTGGTCACATCGGAGGTAACCATTATGACAACCTCTTCCCTAAGGAGATTATCCAGCACAACGCTAAAGGCGGCGTCCATCTCCTCAATAACCTCAACCCTCTTCCAGGTACGCACCCTTATGTTGTGCCTGTGTATGTAATCTGTGTAAACAAATACCGCATCGTAAAGATCCCCCCTCTTCACCACCTCAGTAAAGGCCTGTGTAAGCCATTCTTTAGGAGAATCAGAGGGAACAAACTTGGCGTTGCATCCCATCCACTTCACAAGTCCCAAAAACATGTGGGAATCTGTGAAAAACACAGTATCCATGGGGAAACAACTGCACCCTGAACCAACAAACCTACCGCATCCGTAAAAGAGAAGCCTGTTTATAACCTGAAGCCCCTTTTCCCTTCTCAAGCGGTTGCCTGCCCAGGCTTCAGGAATCTGTTCTAAATCCCTCAAGATCCCCGCATCCCCCACAGGGGCACCTGCAATACCCGGATGGGTTGAGGGAACATGCGCATCGGTCTCCATGAGGTAGAGGCCAAAGTCCAGCCGTTTTATCTGCTTGATCTTGGAAGAGACGAACTCAAAAAACTCTGCCTCTTCCTCCTCAGACTCAAAGTGCCTGCTCTCTATCAGGATCCCCTCCTCCACATACGCAGGCTCCACAAGCACATAGAACCTACCCTCCTCAAGCTTCACATCCCTTGCCAGCGCCTCAAAGGATGCCCTTCCTGGAAAGAGCTCAGGAGGATTGCCCAGCATGATGTAAAGGGAAAGGGAGGGGGACACAGGTTCTCCCACAACGGTGGGATGGTACCCGCCACACCCTCCGAGCATGGCAAGGTGATCCAGATTGGCCGTTCTTGCAACCTGTAGAGGCGTTCTTCTTCCAAGCCCATCAACGGCGTGATCCGCTATACCGCCCAAGATAACTCCCAAAAGTTTCATAACACAACCTCCAGCAGAGTTGACGAAGAAAAGACACCTTGCTAACTCTAATAACAAAAGGCCCGAAGGAGGTAAAGGTGAACTTTCAAGAGGTGATTCTAAAACTTCAGGAGTTCTGGGCAGATTACGGCTGTGTGATACAGCAGCCGTACGACATAGAGGTGGGCGCTGGCACCATGAACCCCGCCACCTTCTTGAGGGTTCTTGGGCCTGAACCCTGGAAGGTTGCCTATGTTGAGCCTTCCAGAAGGCCTACAGACGGAAGGTATGGCGAAAACCCCAATAGGCTCCAGCACTACTACCAGTTTCAGGTGATCATAAAGCCCTCCCCCGATGACATACAGGAGGTATACCTGAAAAGCCTAAAAGCGCTGGGGATAGATCCTTTAAAGCACGACATAAGGTTTGTGGAGGACGACTGGGAGTCTCCCACCCTTGGTGCATGGGGACTTGGATGGGAGGTATGGCTTGACGGAATGGAGATAACCCAGTTTACCTACTTCCAGCAGGCAGGAGGTATTGACCTCAATCCCATATCCGTTGAAATCACCTACGGCACAGAAAGAATAGCCATGTACATACAGGGGGTGGACAACGTCTTTGACCTTGTCTGGGTGGATAATGTAACCTACGGAGACATACACTACCAGGGGGAGGTGGAGTTCTCCATCTTCAACTTTGAAGAGGCCGATGTGGATATGCACTTCAAGCTCTTTGACATGTACGAAAAGGAATGCTTAAGGCTCATAGAAAAGGGGCTTGTGCTTCCCGCCTATGACTTCTGTCTCAAGTGCTCCCACACCTTCAATGTGCTTGACGCAAGAGGAGCCATCAGCGTAAAAGAGCGCACCAGCTACATAGCCCGTGTGAGAAGGCTTGCAAGGCTCTGTGCAGAGGGGTATCTCAAACAGAGAAAGGAGATGGGATATCCCCTGCTTGAGAAAAAGGCCTTTTCCTCAGCAGGTTAATGGAATCAAGTTATCTGTACCTTTACCTGCTTGTGGTTTTTGTGCTCCTTCTCCTTGAGGGGTTCTTCTCCGGCAGTGAAATGGCCTTTATCTCCATATCTCCTGTAAAGGCCAAGGGAAATAAGAAGCTGGAGTTTTTCATAAGAAACACCGACAGGCTCCTTGCCACAACCCTTCTGGGAACAAACCTGTGCATGATAGCAAACTCCTCCTTCGTAACCTATCTTGTTAGAAAGCACCTTCACACAGAAAACGAGCTTATAACGGTGGCTATACTCTCTCCCCTCGTTCTCATATTTGGAGAAACCATTCCAAAGACCATTGCAAAAAACAGGCCCGAAGCATTTACAAGACTTGCCCTTTCTCCTTTCACCTTTGCCTACAGGATCTTCAGTCCCTTCACTCTGCCCCTTCTTGCCATCCTGAGAGCATTGGGACAGGACAGGATAGGTAGAGAACTTCTTCTAGAAAGGGAAGAACTGCCCCTTATCATAGAGCCGCAGCAGGAAGCAGGAGACATCAAAAGGGGAGAGATAGAGCTGATAAAGGCCATTATCAACCTGAGGGGAGTAAGGGTAAAGGAAGCCCTAAAGCCTATCATAAAGGTGAGAACCCTTGAGAAGAGCATGAGCGTTCAAGCAGCCATTGAGGCTTCAAGTCAGACAGGATACACACGCTTTCCTGTTTACGAAAGGCACATATACAACATAAAAGGGATGCTCAACATATTTGACATACTGGAGGTCCCTCCCACAGATCCCATTGAGAAGTATGTGAAGC
>JALVZS010000036.1 GCA_027022065.1 bacterium | reverse complement strand
GGCCATATCTCCCTCATCAAGAGAAACGCTTTCAATTATGGCCTTTGCGGAGTAGGGCATAGATCCAAGGTGAACGGGGATGTGGGACGCTTGCGCTATCATGTCTCCGTCTTTGGTAAATACGGCACAAGAAAAGTCCCTCCTCTCCTTTATGTTGGGCGAAAAAGAGGTCCTGCAGAGAACCGTTCCCATCTCCTCAGCTATTGACGAGAAGATGTTTATGAAAACCTGAAGGGTTACAGGATCAACCTTCATTCCTTTTTCTCCATCACGAGGTTACCCCACTCATCCACGGTGAGCCTGAAATCCTCAGGCACATAGGTAGTTGAGGAGTACTCAACCACAAGGGCAGGCCCCTCAAGCACATTTCCCACAAGCAGCCCGTCTCTGAGATAAACGGGCGCCTTCACCCATCCCTTTTCTGCAAAGAGCCTTCTGTAGCCCAAAAGAGCACTCTCTTCGGGAGTCCTGCTACCTGCTTCAAGCTTTAGATACTCCGGCTTCTCTCTTGCAGCCACCGCCCTTAGCCCCAAATTAACCACCTCCACCCTGCCGTCCACAGGGCAGTAGCCGTAAAGCTTCGCATACGCCCTTTCAAACGCCTCCCTGTAATTCTCCACAAGGGGAACCTCCACCTCGTAGGACTGCCCCCTGAAACGGCAAAGAATGAACGGATAGCTTGAAAACTCGGCAAAACCCTCTCTTTCCATGTCCTCCGAAGCCTTCTTCATGAGGGACTTCAGCACATCAAGGAGCTCCCTATACGAAGGGCTTTCAAGCATAACCGTGATGGAGTAGTCCTTCACCACATCGGAAAGCAGTATCCCTACGGCGGAGAAAGCACCAGGGAATCTTGGCACCACAACCTTAGGTATGCTCATGGCCCTCGCAAGGGAAGCCGCATGAAGCGGAGCAGCCCCACCGAAAACCAGAAGGACAAAGTCCCTGGGATCGTAGCCCCTCTCAACGGAAACCACCCTTATGGCAGCCTCCATGTTTGAGTTGGCCACGGTTATTATGCCCAAGGCAGCATCCTCTAAACCTTTACCCATAGCCTCAGCCAGAGGTTTTAAGTAGTCCTTTACCCTTTCTGGATAAACTCTCATGTCCCCACCCAAAAAGTACTCCGGCACGATCCTTCCCAGAAATAGGTTGGCATCGGTGATGGTTATCCTGTCTCCTTTGCCATAGCAGACAGGGCCGGGATCCGCCCCTGCACTTTCAGGCCCCACCTTCAAGGCCCCTCCCTCATCAAGGTAGGCTATTGAGCCCCCTCCTGCACCTATAGTGTGGATGTTTATCACCTGAACCCCTATGGACAAACCGTCTATCTCGTACTCCGTGGTGAGTTGGAACCTCCCCCCATCTATCAGGGAAACATCCGTGGATGTCCCTCCCATATCCAGGGTGATGATGTTCTCGTATCCTGCAAGCCTTCCGAGAAACTGTGCGGCAACAACGCCTCCCGCAGGCCCCGAAAGTACGGTCCTCACAGGCTCCCTTGCTGCCTGAGCCAGGGAGATACTTCCCCCGTTGGACTGCATGATCTTTACTCTCTCCTCCCCGAAGCTTGAGGCAAGTTGTCTGAGGTAGCTTCCCATTTTTGGAGCCACATAAGCGTTTATGACCACTGTGGATGTGCGCTCGTACTCTCTAAAGACAGGAAGTATGGAGCTTGATGTGTAAACATGTGAAAAGTTCTCTCTCAGTATTTCCGCTATCCTTTCCTCGTGCTCCGGATGGAGAAAGCAGAAGAGCATGGAAATCGCAATAGATTCAACCCCAAGCCCTTTCAGCTTCTCAGAAAGCTTCCTCACTTCATTCTCATCTATTTCCTCAACAACACGCCCTTTTGCGTCAACCCTGCCCTTAATACCAAAGCGCAGATGTCTAGGAACCAAAGGCCTGGGTTTTCTGTAGCAAAGCCTATAGATCTTTCTCCTGTTCTGCCTCTGGATCTCTATGACGTCCTCAAAGCCCTCGTTGGTTATCAGGGCAACCTTTGCACCTTTTCTTTCAAGGATGGTGTTTGTGGCAACGGTGGATCCATGAAGAACAAGAAAGTCATCAACGCCAGAGGTTATCCTCTTTATTCCCTCTACAACTGCCTCAGCCGGATTTTTTGGCGTTGAGGGAAGCTTGAAGATGTGCCACTTCCCGTTTTTAACAAAGACGAAATCGGTAAAGGTACCCCCAGTGTCCACTCCGATGATCATCTGTACCTCTTCATGGCCCTTTCCGCTTCCCTTTCCAGCATCCTCCTCTTTATGGCCTCTCTCTTATCGTAAAGCTTCCTTCCCCTCGCAAGGGCAAGCTCCACCTTGGCCCATCCCCTCTCGTTGAAGTAGACCTTAAGCGGAATGAGGGTTAAGCCCTTCTCCGAAACCTTCCCCGCAAGCCTCTTTATCTCCCTTTTGTGAAGGAGAAGCTTTTTGGGCCTCTCCGGATCCGGAACGAAGACGCTTGCCTGCCTGTAGGGAGAAATGTGGAAGTTGTAGAGCCACACCTCTCCGTTCTCCACCCTGGCAAAGGCATCCTTGATACTGCCCTTGCCCTCCCTTAAAGACTTCACCTCGCTTCCTTTAAGCTCTATGCCTGCCTCGTAGGTCTCCAGTATCTCGTAGTCCCTTTTAGCCTTCCTGTTTACTGCCACCACCTTCACCGCTTAGTGCTCCTCCAAAGGCAATTTCAACAACCTCGTCCATGTGCTCAACGGGAATGAACTCCACATCTCTCTTTAAGAACTTAGGAACATCCTCAAGGTCCTTCACGTTCCTTTTGGGAATAATCACTTTATATATACCGGCCCTTCTTGCAGCAAGGGCCTTCTCCCTCAAGCCCCCAATGGGAAGGACCCTTCCCCTAAGAGTTATCTCCCCCGTCATGGCCACATCCTTTCTGGCAGGTATACCCGTTAATGCAGATATAAGAGCAGTGGCTATGGTTATACCGGCGCTTGGGCCGTCCTTCGGTATTGCACCCGCCGGCACATGTATGTGTATGTCGTTTTTATAGTAGAACTCCTCATCTATTCCAAACTGTGTGGCCCTGCTCCTTATGTAGGAAACGGCAGCCTGAGCAGACTCCTTCATAACATCTCCAAGATGACCGGTAAGGATAAGCTTCCCCTTCCCCTTCAACACGGCAGCCTCAATGTGCATGATCTCACCACCCGTGGGCGTCCAGGCAAGTCCAACAGCAACCCCCACCTCATCCTCTTTGGGTCTTTCCTCCTCGGGGATGTACTTTGGAGGACCAAGGAGCTTTTCCACAGTTTTTGCAGTTATTCTGAAGGGGCCCTTCTCGCCCTCCGCCTTCCTCCTCGCAATCTTTCTGAGAACGGAGGCTATCTGCTTCTCAAGGTTCCTCAGCCCCGCCTCCCTGGTGTAGTACCTTATGATCTCCACAATGGCGCTTTCGGTAAAGTTCACCTCCTCTGTAGATAGACCGTTCTCCTTAAGCTGTCTGGGTATGATGTGCCTTTTTGCTATCTCCAGCTTGTCCTCCTCGGTGTAGCCCGGAATCTCAATAACCTCCATCCTGTCCAGAAGCGGCGCAGGAATGGTATCCACGATGTTTGCGGTGCATATGAAGAAAACCTTGGAAAGGTCAAAGGGAAGCCCTATGTAATGATCCACAAAGGCATGGTTCTGCTCAGGATCCAGCACCTCAAGAAGGGCAGACGCAGGATCTCCCCTGAAGTCGCTTCCCAGCTTGTCTATCTCGTCCAGCATGAAAACAGGATTGTTGGTACCCGCCTGCTTTATCCCTTGTATGATCTTTCCGGGAAGGGCACCCACATAGGTGCGCCTGTGTCCCCTTATCTCCGCCTCATCCCTGACACCTCCCAGTGAAACCCTCACGAACTTCCTCCCCATGGCCTCGGCAATGGACCTGCCAAGAGAGGTCTTCCCCACACCGGGAGGCCCCACAAAGCACAAAATGGCACCCTTTGCCTTCTTTTTGAGCTTCAGAACGCTTAAGTACTCCAGAATACGGTCCTTAACCCTTTCAAGGTCGTAGTGGTCCCTGTCCAGAATCTCCTTGGCCCTCTTTATATCCAGCCTGTCCCTTGAGCTTTTCCTCCAGGGAAGCTCCGTTAGCCACTCAAGGTATGTCCTGACCACGGCAGCCTCAGCGGCATCCGGATGCATCTTGACAAGCCTTTTAAGCTGCTTTTCTTCCTCCTTCCTCACCTCGGGAGG
>JALVZS010000035.1 GCA_027022065.1 bacterium | reverse complement strand
ACATAAATAAAACACCTATGGCTTAACTATTAGTTCAATTTTAACTAAAAAGTTTCTACTTTGGTATTTGCTGCTTATATCTGAAAATCTTGAACTCAATGCGTCTGTTTTTGGCTCTGCCTTCTGGGGTTTTATTGGAGGCTATGGGCCTTGTCTCTCCGAACCCCTTTGTAATGAGCCTTGAAGGGGATATTCCGTGCTTTACAAACCAGCTTTTGACTGCCTCAGCTCTTCTTATGGAGAGCTTCATATTGTAGCTGGCGGGTCCTGTGCTGTCTGTATGCCCATCTATTTCCAGTTTTATGGATGGATTGGCTTTAAGAACCGTGAGTATTTCTTCAAGTAGTGGATAGTAGGTTTTGCTTATTTGGGCGCTATTAACGGCAAAGTGAACCATCCCTATGTGCCAGCATCCCTTTGCATCAACAGGTGCTTTAAGGGGAGTGTTGGGGCATGCGTCTCTATCGTCTGGAACTCCATCTCTGTCTGAGTCCTTTACCACTTTTACCACATATCCAAATACTTCCCTGACAAAGGCTTTTTTGTTCATATCGGATGCAGTGTAAACCTTGCCACAGCCTGCGGTTTTGACCGCTTCCTCTAGATTAGCTCTTCCTCTATCGCTGTCTCCCACCTGTATGGCGTATACGCAAACTCTGTGGTCTGTAGCCTTTTCCAGCCTTTCAACAGCTTCTTTTGTGGACACGGGGTAGAGGTAGGTATCTATGCCGTCTCCAACAATTATGAGGACTAGTCTGCCTTTGGCTTTCTTCAGGATGTTGCCAGCCTGCTCTATTCCAAAGGCCAGCGATGATAGGCATCTCGTTCCTTCAAGTTTTTCAATAGCTTTTTCATACTTTGTTTTGCAGTAGTTACTCAGTGGATAATAGACCCTGCTTTTTAGCACGCCCTCTTCCTCTGTGTTGTGATTGAAACCTAGAAGAGCGGCCTTGTAACCGAGGTTTGGAATCAGTCTATTTATATCTAATAGGATATTTTTCGTTGTATCTATTTTGCTTCTCTCATCTGCGGGTGCGTTCATTGATGAGGATTCATCCACCGCAATTACAAAGGCGTCGCACTTTTTTATCACCCTTGCACTGGATAGGAGTGGGTATAGCAAAAATGCTACTACAAGTAGTGTAAAAACTACCTTTCTCATTTCAAAGCCTCCACGGTATTATCTGAAATTCAGCGTATTATTCTGTATTTCAATTGTCAAACCAGCTTTAAAATTTTTAGGGCATTTTCCCTTAGAATTAATCTTTTTGCCTCATCGCTTAAAGGAAGCTGTGTAAATTCTTCTATGGCCCGCTTTATTGGAACTCCTGGCCAGTCCGTTCCAAAGAGAAATTTCTCCTTGAGTCTTTCCATTTGGGGGAAGTAGTCAAGAAGCTTTTTTACGGGAAGTCCCGATATGTCAATATAAACGTTTTTCCTGTGCCTTACTATGAACTGTGCGTCCTGATACCAGAAGCCCCTTCCTCCGTGGCACATTATAAGCACAAGCTCCGGGAAGTCTTCTGCTATCTCATTTACATAGTGGGGATTTCCGTATTTGTCCTTGGCTCCCGGGAATATGGATGTGCCTGCGTGGATCATAACGGGAAGCCCTTCTTCTTGACATATATAATAAACGGGATAGAGCCTTTTGTCCGTGATTTCAAAGCACATGTGGACAGGATGAAGCTTCAGCCCTTTAACTCCCATCTTTATGTATCTCATCATGTCCTTGTACGGGTAGCTGCTCAGGTGCGGGTTTATGTTGGCAAAGGGGATGAGCCTTTTGCTTGCCTTGCAGAATTCCACCACCGCTTCCGTGGGGGTGTCTCCTGTAACATTGGGTGCCCTTTCTGCCAGTACCACCGCGTATTCAACTCCTGCTTCATCCATGTATTTCAGCATGTTTTCGGGGGTGTAGTTCTCCACTATCCAGATGTCCTCCTTGTTCATCTTTATCCACCACTCCTTTACCCAGGGCTGCCAGCAGCTTTCAGCGGCGTAGTGGGTGTGAATGTCTATAACGCCTTCCATGATTTACCTCCTTTTGTTATTCTGTCAGTAAAATTATACAGGAGGTCAAACGGGTATGAAAGTGGTTCTCCTTTCGGGAGGGGGTGGAACGAGGCTTTTTCCGCTGTCTCGTGAGAGCTATCCCAAGCAGTTTCTGAAGATAGGAGGGGAAAGCTTTATACAGAAGGCTTTCAGGCGGGCCCTTGCCCTTACCTCAAAGGATGAAATAGCGGTTTCCACCAATGAAAGGTATGCCTTCATAGTGAAGGAACATCTGGGTGATGCAAGGCTTATTGAAGAGCCTGTGGCGAGGAATACAACCGCTGCTTTTATATACGCCATAAAAGTGGGGGTTGAGGAATTTGGTTGGGATATAAGGGATGTTTTTGCCTTTTTGCCTACTGATCACGAGATATCACCTGATGATGCCTTCGCGGAGGATTTAAGAACCGCTTCTGATGAAGCTGAAAAAGGGCGCATAGTGGTTATTGGTGTGCCTCCAAAGGCTCCTAAAACGGGATTCGGCTATATAAAGGCCTCTGGTAACGGTAAGGTCAGGGAAGTGGAGAGCTTTGTGGAAAAGCCTTCTGAGGAGAAGGCCAGGCGTATGCTGAATGAAGGGGGCTACTTCTGGAACTCCGGGATATATGTGGGGAGGGGGGACGTCATACTTGATGAGCTTGTGAGGGTTTCTCCGGAGTTTTCTCCGTTTGTGGAGATGGGTGTTGAGGAACTCAAAAAGCGCTTTTCAGAGGTGTCCTCGATCGCCATAGATTACTCCTTAGCTGAGAAGACGGATAGGCTTTCAATGGTGGTTGCAGATTTTTCCTGGAACGATGTGGGTTCATGGGATGCTCTGTATGAGGTTAGTCCCAAAAACGGTGAGGGCAATGTGGTTTCTAAGGATGCCCTGGTTATGGATGCCAAAAGATGTCTGGTCTTTTCCGAGGATACCATTCCCATCCTTATAGGCGTTGAGGATCTTGTGGTGGTGGAGTCTAAGGATGTGCTTCTTGTTGCCAAAAGGGGAGAAACCCAAAGGGTAAGGGATGCGGTGAAGCTATTGAAGGAGAGGGGATTTAAGGAGGCGGTGGAGCATAAGAGGGTTTACAGGCCTTGGGGATACTATGAGGTGCTTCTTGTTGGAGATAGGTTCAAGGTAAAAAAGGTGCATGTTAAGCCCGGCAGACGCCTTAGCCTTCAGATGCATCATCATAGGGCGGAGCACTGGGTTGTTGTGAGGGGAACGGCAAAGGTTATCCTAGGGGATAGGGAGGTTTTTGTTCACGAGAATGAGAGCGTTTATGTGCCGAAATCCACGCTTCACAGGATAGAGAATGTGGGTAAAATACCTTTGGAGATAGTGGAAGTTCAAACAGGGGAGTATGTGGAGGAGGATGATATTATAAGGGTGGAGGATGACTGGGGAAGGAAAGAGGGTGTATGAGGTAAGGGTAGAGGTGGGCTCGGAGGACGAGGCGCATGATGTTCTAGAGAGACTTGCTCCTCCTGCCGGGTGGGCTCTTGAGGAAAGAGAAGGGAAGTTGTTTCTTCTTGCCTACTTTTACGAGCCTCCGTCTTTGGATGTGGAAGCCGTAGTAAAAGAGGCTCCCGATTGGGAGCAGAGGTTTAGGGAAAGCTTTAAAGGGGTGGAATTTACTCCATTCTTTATCAGACCTCCCTGGCTGGGAAAGCGCGAAGGTTTTATTGATGTTGTTATATACCCTGGTTCCGGCTTTGGCACGGGGGAGCATCCCTCAACACAGTGTGTCTTGAAGCTTATAGGTGATGTGGGAGTTCCTGGGAGGGTGCTGGATGTGGGTTGCGGTTCAGGAATACTGTCCATAGCTTCCGTAAAGCTTGGGGCAAAGTGGGCGGTTGCTGTTGATATAGACCCTCTGGCTGTATCCAATGCTGAAGAAAATGTTGCCTTAAACTGTGTAAGAAAAAATGTGCTTTTGGTGAATGGAACAACCGCTTGCATAAATGGGTCCTTTCCCCTGGTGATGGCAAACATAGATTTTTTCACCTTGGTTTCTTTAAGGGATGAGCTTTTGAGACTGGTAGAGCTCGGAGGCATGCTTGTGATATCCGGCTTTCTTGAGGAAGATGAGAGAGACCTGGCGGAACTTTACCGCTATAGGGGTTTTTACATTGAGAGAAAAGTTGATATAAAAAACTGGATAGGTTTGGCCAT
>JALVZS010000034.1:12328-13423 GCA_027022065.1 bacterium | reverse complement strand
AAGTACCTCTCAAATAAAGCCCTGTTGTAGGAAAGTTTCATGTAGGAGTTTCTATCCCAGTGGACCCACTCAACATCCGCCTCTATGGTCCACTTAGGTATGGGCCTCCACATCACACCCAGTGCGACCTGCTCAGGATGGTCATAGCACATGTGGCCATGCACCTCATCAATCCTGTGGTTGTGCCTATCGTAGGCAGTGCCCCTGAGGTAGAAGCGTGTTTTGGTAAGTCCTCTGTAGGTAAGGCCTATGTGAAGGTTGTCCCTAAGCTTGTATAGAAAGCCAAAGTTTATGGACCAGTTAAAGTCATCTCTGAATTTGAGCTTCAGCTTGCCATCGTATATGTTGCTCAAGGCAGAAGCCATGGGATTCAGGAAAGAAACTGTGCGGATGGACGCAGGAACATATATCCTTTTCTTCTGAGCCGCTCTAGACTCCCCTAGGGCTATACCTATACCAAAGTAGAGCTTATCAGTAAGCTTAATAGCTATTGTAGGCTGCGCATCAACAATCCTGTAGTAGTAGGCCTCATAGGCAGAATACGCCAAAACGTTCTTTCTGGGATTGGGATTCTCCCTGTGCCACAGCCCATAGGGAACATAGCCACCTATGGCAAAGGTTACCTCTTTCCCAAAAAGTTTCTTATTAATGGGATAGACAAGCCCCCAGTGAGGATAGATGAGGATCTGCGTGCTGTCCTTAACAGCAGTGGATCTGTTTTCAATATAAGGGGCAGCGCTTCTGTCTATAACATGGCCGTGGGCGGAGAGATTGGGATTAACAAAAGCCGTGCCTATGGAAATCTCCCTGGACCTTATCTGGGCTATGCCCGCAGGATTATAGTAGAGAGCCGAGAAATCATCAGCCTGAGCGGTAAAGGCCCCACCCATGGCAGAAGCCTTAGCCCCTATCCCCAGAGTATCCACATGGGCCGCAAAGGACGAAGGAACAAGCATAAGTAAGAAACCCAGCAAGAAAATAAATGTCCCAAGCATGACCTCCCCTCTGCCTTTTATTTTGATAGCTTTTTCAGCTCCTGCTCCCTAAGAATCCTCCTTAAAACCTTTCCCACTGCGGATTTGGGAAGCTCGTCCA
>JALVZS010000034.1:4109-12318 GCA_027022065.1 bacterium | reverse complement strand
CTTTGGCACCTTGTAGGCGGCAAGGTGCTTTTTGCAGAACTCTATTATTTCCTCCGCAGTGGCGCTCATCCCAGGCTTAAGCACTATAAAGGCCTTAACCGTCTCTCCCCTGTACTCGTGAGGCACACCTATTACGGCGCACTCCTGCACCTTGGGATGCTGATAAAGAACCTCCTCCACCTCTCTGGGATAGATGTTGTAGCCACCTGCAATTATCATGTCCTTCTTCCTGTCAACAATGTAGAAGTAGCCCTCCTCGTCCATATAGGCAATGTCTCCTGTATGCAGCCATCCTTCCTCATCCAAGGCAGCTTTTGTCTCCTCAGGCCTGTTCCAGTAACCTTTCATCACCTGAGGTCCCTTAACGCAAAGCTCCCCAGGCTCTCCTACAGGCATCTCCTCTCCCGTTTCGGGATCCACTATCTTTGCCAGGGTATCTGATATGGGAACGCCTATACTCCCTTTCCTTGAGGGAAGGTGCGGGAGGTTGGCATGGGTAACAGGGGAAGACTCGGAAAGACCATATCCCTCTCTCAGCTTGCCACCTGTGAGTTTCTCAAACTCCTCCGCAACCTCCACAGGAAGAGGCGCCCCACCGCTCAAGCAGAATTTCACAGAAGAAAGATCCACCTTCTTCTTATTTTCGGCCACATACTTGTTTATAGCCACATAAATGGTAGGCACTCCTGGAAAGAGGGTAACCTTGTGCTTTTCTATAAGCTTTACCACCCTTTCAACTTCAAACCTAGGTTCTAAAACAAGCGTTCCTCCCAGAAAAATTCCCACATTCATACCAACAGTCATACCATAAACGTGGAAGAAGGGCAAAACACACATAACGACTTCCTTGCCCTCCTCCAGCATGGCCCCAGCCCAAGTACTTACCTGTATGGTGTTGCAAACAACATTTCTATGAGTAAGCATAGCAGCTTTGGCAAGGCCTGTGGTCCCACCGGTGTACTGGAATATGGCAACATCTTCCGCAGGATCTATCTTGACATCTTTCGGATAATGAGCACTACTCATCAATTTTCTAAAATCGTGAACAAGAAAACCCTTAGGAAAACCCGGTTTTGGATTTTTTAAAGACTTTAGAGGAGCAAGTATGTTTAAGGGAAAGGGCAAAAGGTGCCTGAGCTTTGCCACTATGAGGCAGTCCAAAAGTCCCTTGGCAACAATCCCGTTGAACTTGTGGGCAAGAACATCCAAGGTAACTGCAACCCTTGCACCGCTATCGGATATGAGCTGCTCAAGCTCCCTCTCGGTGTATAAAGGATTGAACTGGGCAACTATGGCTCCAATCCTCGCTATGGCGAAGTAGGATATGGGATACACAGGGCAGTTGGGCAGAAACAGAGCAACTCTATCCCCCTTCTTCACCCCAAGATTCTGAAGGGCACCTGCAAACCTAAGAGTGCTTTCGTAAAACTCGGAGTAGCTCATCTTCTTTTCGTAGAAGACCATGGCAACTTTATCAGGAAAGCGCTGGTAGGCCCTCTCAAGAAGCCAAAAGATGGGAACATTTGGATAGTCAAGACTTTCCGGAACGTTTTCAGGATAAAGCTTTAGCCAAGGCTTTTTCTCGTAAATGGATGTAGCCTCCTCAGAGGAGAGCATCTCCACCTCCTAAGGTTTAAAGTCTTTCACTGAAAGCCCCACATTCATCTTAACATCCCTCAAAACCAGCCTGTTGACAAGCACCCCCTTTGCGTACTTCTCCCACCATACGGGAAGCCCCATGTCCTTATCAATACACACCTTCATCTCATCCACATCGCCCAGCACAGGCTTTGAAGACTTTAGATGAAGCAACATGCAGTTATCCTTTGTGGTTAAGGTGCAGGTGGCTCCCGCATCCAAAAACGCCCTAACATTGTCCAGAGCAAAGCCCATAGAGCTTTCGTAAACCTTTGCACCCCTTATGGAGGTAACTTTTTTATCGGAAGGATCAAAGGTTTTGCAGATGTAGAAGATTATCTTCTTGCAGCCCTTAACCTTGTTTGTCGTTGGATCGTAGTAAACCTTAGCGTTTTTGTTTTTTCCTTTTATTACCTTCATGTACACATAGTTGGGCTTCATGAACTTGTAGTCGTAAACCCTGATATCCTCCAGGTTTCCCTTTCTGTTGTAGGCCTCAAGCACACAGGTGTAGTCTTTAACCTTTTCCCACCTCTTGTAGCCTTCGTTCAGCAAAGACCTGCAATCTAAGGCAAGTGACATGGAAGCTATAGAAAAGACAAATACCAAAGACAGCAACAACCTTCTCATCATCTTCCTCCTGAAGGAGAGGGCGGAGGGGAGGGCAGCCCCCGCCCCTAGTTTTTTAGAAGCAGTACTTTTCCTCTTCTATTACCTTATCCGCTATGGTTCTGATAAGCTCAACGGGATTTCCAGGCACATACCAGCGTGTAAGCTTCCTCACCACGGAAAGCTGTGTCCTCAGCATATCTCCAGACTCTATGCTGCAGAGCACCTTATTGGCGTTGAGGGCCATCTTGGGGAACGTCTCGTAGAAGAAGTACCTAACCATGGCAGCCTGATACTTGGCCTTCTCCTCTCCCTGCTCCTGTGCAATTTTCAGAGCTCTCAACAGACCGCTCTCCATAGCGTAAAGGTCAATAACCATATCGGCAAGGGCCTCAACCACGATCTGCTCGTCTCTCAGTTTGTCCTTAAGCTTCTGGGTGGCAAGGCCAGCCACCATAAGTAGAAGCTTTCTTGCCATCTCAACGGCGAGCTTCTCCTCAGCAAGGAAGCCGGGCTTAAGCAGGCTCATGGGCATGAGAGTGAGGATCTCCTTGCCCACCTGCGTGGCTGCCTGAACTAAGGGGATCTCGTTCTTCATGGCCTTTCTTCCTAGCATGGCCACAATGACCAGCCTGTTTATCTCATTGGTTCCTTCAAATATCCTGTTGATCCTGGAGTCCCTGTAGGCACGGGCGGCGGGATACTCCTCGGTGTAGCCGTAGCCTCCGTAGATCTGGATCATATCGTCAACGATGGTGTCCAGTATCTCGGAGCCAAACACCTTGAGGATGGAGCACTCTATAGCGTACTCGGCTATGGCCTCTGCAGGGCTTCTGTCCTTAAGGGCTTCTAGGCCAGCATCAAGAAGGCCGGCCGTTCTGTAAGCGGCAGACTCAAGCACCCAAGCCCTTGCGGTCATGCGGGCAATCTTTTCCTTTATCATGTCAAAGGAAGATATGGTTACTCCAAACTGCTTTCTCTGGTTTGCGTACTTCACAGCCTCCTCAATGGCGTACTTAGAACTTCCCACACAGGCCATGCCTAGCTTGTAGCGACCGATGTTCAGGATGTTGAAGGCGATGAGATGCCCCTTTCCTATCCACTCCTCACCGCCCAAAAGATTCTCCTTGGGCACCTTGCAGTTGTCAAAGTAAAGCGGGCAGGTTGAGGAGCCCACAATGCCCATCTTGTGCTCCTCTGGGCCTATGGAGAAGCCCTCATAACCCTTTTCCACTATGAAGGCTGCATGTTTCTCCCCATCCACCTTAGCATAAACGATGAAAACATCTGCAATCCCTGCATTGGTGATGAACTGCTTGGAGCCGTTAAGGACCCAGTAATCTCCATCAAGAACCGCTTTGGTCTTTATGTTCATGGCATCGGAACCCGCATTAGTCTCGGTGAGGGCGTAAGCAGAGATGTACTCGCCTGTGGCCAGCTTGGGAAGATACTTCTGCTTCTGGTCCTCCGTCCCAAAGTAGACGATCGGGAGGGTTCCAATGCCTGTGTGGGCCATGACCGTTGTGGCAAAAGAACCCTGTCCGCAAGAAAGCTTCTCAGAGATGAGCATGGCAGATACCTTGTCAAGGCCCAATCCACCGTACTCTTCAGGCACTTCTGCTCCAAGCAGTCCCAGCTCTCCCGCCTGCTTAAACAGAGAAACAAGCACATCGTAGTTCTTCTTCTCAATCTCATCGGACTTGGGAATCACCTCTTTCTTAACAAAGTCCTCCGCGGTTTTGGCAAACATCCTCTGCTCTTCAGTGAACTCCTCAGGGATAAAAACATCCTGAGGCTCTGTCCCCTCCACCAGGAATATGGCACCTTTTTTATACTCAGCCATGGTCACACCTCCTTCTTATTCTGGTAGCACTTCAAAGAGTCCCGCGGCACCCTGACCACCACCTATGCACATGGTAACAAGGCCCAAGCCACCACCTCTTCTTCTCAGCTCGTATATGATCTGGGTGGTGAGCTTGGCTCCCGTGCAGCCAAGGGGATGGCCCAGAGCGATGGCACCACCGTTTACGTTGATCTTGTCCATAATGTCCTGCCAGCCCAGTATCTTTATGCAGGCAAGGGACTGAGCAGCAAAGGCCTCATTGAGCTCTATGAGATCAATGTCCTCCATCTTTTTACCCGTAAGCTTCAGAAGCTTGGGAACAGCCACAGTGGGACCTATTCCCATTATTTCAGGATCTACAGCGCCAACAGCGTAGCCCCTGAACACCGCCATGGGCTTTATACCAAGCTCTGCCGCTTTTTTGTCGGACATCACCACAACAGCAGCGGCCCCATCGGACATCTGAGAGGAGTTTCCTGCGGTAACAGTACCTTTGCCCGGAGGAGTGAATGCGGGCTTGAGCTTGGCAAGGGCCTCCAGGGTGGTGTCGGGCCTTACTCCCTCATCCACCTTGAACTCTATCCCAACCTCTTGGGTTCTGCCGTTGGGAAGGGTTTTAAGCACCCTTGTCTTTACAGGAACGATCTCCGCCTCAAACTTGCCCTCTCTTATGGCTTTTGCAGCCTTCATGTGGGAGTGATAGGCAAACTCGTCCTGTTCCTCACGGGATATGTTCCACCTGCGGGCAACCTCCTCGGCGGTAAGCCCCATGCCAAGGTAAACTCCTGGCATGGTATCCATCATCTCAGAATTGGCAGGCTGGGAAAGGCCTCCCATGGGAATCATGCTCATAGACTCGGTTCCACCTGCTACCACAATGTCGGCATATCCGCACATGATCTTCTCAGCAGCTATGGCAATGGCCTGCAAACCTGAGGAGCAGAACCTGTTTATGGTCATACCGGGGACAGAAGTGGGAAGACCTGCCTTGAGAAGGGCAACGCGGGCCACATTCATCCCCTGCACGCCCTCAGGGAAGGCACATCCCATTATCACATCGTCCACCTCGGCGGGATCTATTCCAGCCCTTCTCACCGCCTCCTTTATCACAATGGCGGCAAGATCATCGGGCCTCGTGTCCTTAAGGCTCCCCCTAGGAGCCTTTCCTACAGCGGTCCTTACAGCGGCAACTATTACAGCATCCCTCATCGCTTCACCTCTCTTTAAATTAGTTTCTCAAAGGCTTGCCCGTTGTGAGCATGTGCTGGATTCTTTCCTGGGTCTTGGGCTCACCACAAAGGGACAGGAAGGCCTCCCTCTCCATGTCCAGGATCTCCCACTCGTCCATCACGGTGCCGGGCAGCACATCTCCACCGGTTAGAACCTTGGCAATGTGGGTAGCTATTTTGGCCTCGTGCTCCGTGATCCATCCACCCACTCTCATGTTGTAGATGAGCATCTTCAGATAACCGAATCCGTCCCTTCCGGCCATTTTCACCTTCTTAAGCCTCGGTGGCTTGTAGCCCTCCCTAACAAGGTTCAAAGCCACCTGCTTGGCCTCGTGGATGAGGTAGTCCCTGTTTATGCTGATGGAATCACAATCGGTGAGGAATCCAATCTCCTTGGCCTCATAGGCAGACATGGAAACCTTTGCCATGGCTATGGTCTCCAAAGCGCGCCTCAGATGGGGTAGCGGATCAACCACAACACCTCTCGGCAGGTTCTTGGGAATGTACTTGTCCACAAGCCTTAAAAGCACCTCCTTAGTTCCACCGCCTGCTGGAAGCAGTCCAACGCCCACCTCAACGAGTCCCATGTAAAGCTCTGCATGTGCTCTTATCCTGTCGCAGTGAAGGCAGAACTCGCATCCGCCACCGAGGGTCATGTTAAAGGGCGCAGCCACCACAGGCTTTTCAAAGAACTTGAGGGACATGGTAGCCTTCTGGAAGGCCCTCACCATGTAGTCAATCTCCTCCCACTCTTCCTCCTGTATGGCCATGAGAAGCAGTGCCAGATTGGCACCTGCGGAGAAGTGCTCGCCCTGATTGGCTATAACAAGGGCATCAAAGTTCTTGCGCACCTCCTCCAAAGACTCCTCAACCATCTGGAGGATACCTGCACCTATGGCGTTCATCTTAGTATGGAACTCAAGGCAGGCCACACCGTCTCCAAGGTCAATTAGGCTGGCGTCGGCATTTTCCTTAACCACTTTGCCCGCCTTTTTGAGCCTTGAAAGAACGATAACCTCAGGCTTTTCCTCTATGGGCTTGTAGCTCTTGGACTCAAAGTCCCAGTAGTATACCTTGGTCCCTTCCTCCTTGTAGAAGGTCTCCGCTCCAGCCTCCAGCATCTCCTTCACCTTAGCAGGCACCTGCATGCCTTCGGCTTCCATCCTCTCCACAGACTTCTTCACCCCTATGGCGTCCCAGATCTCAAAGGGACCGAGCTCCCAGTTGAAGCCCCACTTCATAGCGTTGTCTATCTGAACAATATCGTCGGCTATCTCAGGAATCCTGTTGGCAGCGTAGATCAGCATGGCGGATATGGCCTTCCAGGTGAAAAGAGAGCCCTTGTCCTTGCCGTAGCACATGATCTTTAAGCGCTTTCTCACATCCTCTTCGGTCTTGGCCATCTCAATGGAGGGGAAGGTGGCTTTCTGGGCAGGTCTGTACTCCAAGGTCTTGGGATCTATGACAAAATTCTGTTTCTTGCCGTCCTCACCTTTAACCTTCTTGTAGAATCCCTGTTTCGTCTTGTTTCCAAGCCAGCCGTTTTCCACCATCTTCTTGAGCCACTCAGGCGGCTTGAAAATCTTCCTCATTTCGTCGTTGGGAGCATTTTCGTAAACATTGAGAGCCACATGGTAGAGCACATCTATCCCAACCATATCCGCAAGCTTGAAGGTGGCCACCTTCGGACGGCCCACGGCCTTGCCCGTCAGGGCATCTATCTCCTCAATGGTAAGGCCAAGCTCGTCCATGAGCTTCAAGGTGTACATCATGCCGAAAACGCCGATGCGATTGGCAATGAAGTTGGGTGTGTCCTTGGCATAAACAATACCCTTACCTAAAACCCTCTCACCAAACTCCGCAACAAAGTCCACAACCTCTTTTAGGGTGTCCTTTCCGGGAATGATCTCCAAAAGCTTCATATACCTTGGAGGATTGAAGAAGTGCATGCCGATGAAGTGCTTCCTAAAGTCCTCGGAACGCCCCTCAGATATGGCGTTTATGGAGATACCAGATGTGTTGGTGGCAATAATGCTTCCAGGCCTTCTGTACTGATCCACCTTCTCAAAAAGGGAACGCTTGATCTGCAGATTCTCAACCACCGCCTCTATTACAAGGTCCGCCTCGGCGATCTTGGGCATATCGTCCTCAAAGTTGCCCACCTCTATAAGCTCTGCAAACTCCTTGTGGTAGAAGGCAGGCGGTCTTGCCTTGAGAGCCCTTTCCAAACCCGCCCTGGCTATGGCGTTTCTGTCATCCCCTTCCTTTGGCGGAATATCCAGAAGGAGAACTGGTATGCCCACATTGGCAAGGTGAGCCGCTATGGCCGCACCCATTACACCGGCGCCTAAAACAGCCGCCTTCTTTACCTCGTAACCCATCATACACCTCCTATACCGTTGTAAAATATGTCCAGTACACCATCCACGATGGCTGGCAACTGAAGCTTCTTCCTCAGTACCCAAATGGTGGTCATCTCATCCATGATTCCCAGAAGGGCCCTTGCCGCCAGCCATTCGCTGAAATCCCTTCTAAACTCCCCTTTTTCTTTTCCTTCCCTCAGCACCTCCTCTATTACCTTCAGGTATCTCCTCATCTCGGGAGCACTTCCTCCCCGCATAAATGCGCTACAGGCCCTGAGCTCTATCTGCACTATCTGGGCAAGGTGAGGATTCTCATACAGCGTTCTAAAGTGGGTATCAACTATTACTCTGAGCTTTTCCTTAGCGCTTTTGCACGCCTCAAGCTTCTTCTTAAGCTCGTCTATCCACGCACCTATCTTCTCTTTGAAGATGCTGAGAATAAGGTCCTCTTTGCTTTCAAAGTAGATGTAGATGGTTCCGTCCGCCACATCCGCTTCCCTGGCAATGTCGGAAACCCTAGCGGAGTG
>JALVZS010000034.1:0-4099 GCA_027022065.1 bacterium | reverse complement strand
CCAGGATCCTCTCTCTTTTATTGTTCACCTTGGTTCTAGCCACCTCTCCACCCCTTCCTTTCATGAATGAGCACTCATTCAGTAGCATGTGAAAAAAAACTTGTCAATAAGCCCGAGCCATTAAATCCAAAAGCTCTCCTAGGTCCCTTACAATAAAATCTGGTTTGAGCATTCCTAAAGCAGCATAGGCCTCATCCTCAGAGGTAACACCTGTCAGCACCAGAGCTGTCTTTACCCTGGCTCTGTTACCCATCAATATGTCGCTGTCCAGCTTATCCCCCACCATAAGCACCTCCGGTGGAGCGGCGTCTGCCTTCTCCATGGCGAGCTTGAGCATAAAGGTGTTGGGTTTTCCCACGATGTAAGGCCTTCTCCCGCTTGCAGCCCTCAAAGCTGCCACAAACATGCCCACCCCCGGCATAAAGCCGTCCTCCACCGGCCAGAGGGCATCGTTGTTAACCCCTATAAACCTGGCCCCACTCAAGAGATCCCTGGTTGCTTTGCAAAGCTTTTCGTAGGTTATCTTCCTGTCCAGTCCCACCACCACATAATCCGAAACCCTGCTATCTTCTTCCGAGAGGAACTCACAGTTGAGCTGGGAAAGCTCCTTCTTTAGTCCGTCCTCTCCCAAAAGAAAAACAGTGAACCTCTTCCTCCTCTCCCTGTGCAGAAGATACCTGTATGTGGCGTAGGCCGCGGTTATTATCATCTCCTCGGTGGCATAGATTCCGAAGCTACTCAACTTTTCGGCGTAAAAGCTTCTGGGTCTTAAGGTGCTGTTGGTTACGAAAAGGTAGGAAATACCCCTCTCTTTTAACCAACTAACAAACTCAACTGCACCAGGAACAGCCCTGTCGCCAACATAAATAACACCGTCAAGATCCAAACAAACCAACCTTATAGATGTTTCCAACAGACACCTCTAGGAAAGATTAAGGGCGGCACAGGGCCGCCCGCTACTCTTATATCTCGTAGCTCTCCCCCGGTGCAACCACCACACACTCAGAGGATGTCTCTTTCTTCACCCTCTCACAGAAAGCCTTGGGATCCTGGGCTATCACATCCCATGTGTTGTAGTGCATGGGAATCACCACCTTGGGCTTTATGAGCTTTACGGCCTCAACTGCATCTGCAGGTCCCATGGTGAAGTTGTCTCCAATGGGAAGCAGTGCCACATCCACCTGATAGAGCCTGCCTATAAGCTCCATGTCGGCTATAAGGCCGGTGTCTCCCGCATGGTATATGAGCTTGCCGTCTATCCTCAGAAGATAGCCGCACGGGTTGCCCGTGTATATCATGTTGCCGTCATCGCTCACATACGCAGAACCGTGGGATGCAGGAACCAATTTTACCCAACCGAAGGGAAATTCCCTGGATCCGCCTATGTGCATGGGATGTATGTTGGCACCTTTAGAAGCACAGAAGTTTGCAAGCTCAAAGGGAGCAACTATAAGGGCATTGCACCTTTTAGCAATGTCTATGGCATCCCCCAAATGATCCCCGTGGCCATGGGTCACCAAAATGGCATCAACCGTTATATCCTCAGGCTTTGCTGCCGCCTGTGGGTTTCCCGTGAGGAAGGGATCAATTATCACCTTGGCCTTCTCCCCCTCAATAAGCCAGCAGGCATGTCCTAGAAAGGTCAGCTTTGCCATCCTTGCACCTCCTCTAAAAGGTTTTTGTTGTCAAATATGCTCAATAAATTTTATATTGTAAAAGGAAGAACACCGCAACGAGGAGGGAAAAGATGTGCGTATTCTGCAAAATTGTGTCCGGTGAGATACCCAGCACCAAGGTTTACGAGGATGATAAGTTTTTGGCCTTCATGGACATAGGGCCCGTAAACAAAGGGCACGTGCTGGTAATACCTAAGAAGCACGCAGAAACCTTTATAGACCTCACGGAAGAAGAGGCAGGCGAGCTTTTTAAAGTGGTTAACAAAGTGGCAAAGGCAGTGAAGAGGGGGCTAAACGCAGACGGCCTGAACATAATAAACAACGTAGGGGCAGTTTCCGGCCAAGAGGTCTTTCATGTGCACGTCCACATTATTCCCAGATTTGAGAATGACGGCATGAAGTTCGGATGGAGAAAGCTGGAGTACAAGGAAGGCGAAATTAAGGAGTACGCTGAAAGGATCAAAAGCGCCCTATAAAAGGGAGGCCACCGCCTCCCACACCATCTCAACAGATATGGCATCTATGCAGGGAGGCACACCACCTACAGGCTGACAGTCTTTAAAAAAGCGCTCCCTGCAGGGAGAACAGGGATACCTGGAGCATACAGGGATAAAGTGGGCGTTTTTATTAAGGATGGGTCCCGTTTTTTCGGGGATACTGGTTCCGTAGATTCCTACACACCTCAACCCCACTGCGGCCGCTATGTGGAGAGGCCCGCTGTCGTTTCCCAAAAACACACTCCCCCTTTTTATGAAAGCGGCAAGCCTTCCCAAAGGAGGGTTCTCTGCGGCAATGTTCAAAAACGGACCTTTTACTGCCCTTTCTATAACCCTGCCCCTTTCCGCATCAGCACCTCCTCCCACAACCACGACGGCAAAGCCCCTTTCGGAAACCCTTTTTGCAACCTCTGAAAACCTCTCAACAGGCCAGCACCTTTCGGGCTTTGAAGCACCCGGGTGTATAATAAAAATGGGTGTATTTTCCCAACCTAGATTCCTCAACTTCTCTTCCGCCCACTCCTCATCCTCTCTGGATAGATAAAGCCTGGAAGAAAGCGGCAAAGGCACAGAAAGGCCCGCAGCCTCCAAAACCCTGCGGTAGATCTCCGCCTGATGAAGGCTATCCTTAACCAGGACCCTCTTATTTAACAGAAAACCCCTGAAATCTGCAGGAACCCCCACAGCCTTCATCCCAGCCAGCGTGGCATGCAATGCAGAGGAAAAAGAGTTTGGCAGAAGAACGGCCGTATAGGCACCACTTCTAAAAAGCCTCCACCAGTTGCCCCAAAAGCTTCTACCTTTAGGGATCCATATATCTTGCGGATACCTGCCTCTTATGAGCTGATAGAAGCGGGGCTTTCCAAAAAGCAGGATATCACCTCTATCCAGCACAGGATCAAGACAGGAAAAGGCCATTATAAAGTCCCCAACCCAGTTGGGAAGAAATACCACTGTCTTGCCCAAGGCCTACTCTTCCTCAACGAGCCTTTTCAGCATCTGAAAGTCCCTTAAGGCCACCACATTCTGCTTGGGATTGCGCAAAAGGTATGCAGGATGGTAGGTGGGAAACACCTTGTAGCCCTTCCAGCCAACAAGCAACTTGCCTCTAATCCTGCTTATGGGAAGCTTTTTGCCCAAAAGCACATGCGCAGCAAAAGAACCAAGGGTACAGATGATTTTGGGCCTTATTATGTCTATCTGTTTCAAGAGAAAGGGACTACAGACCTCTATCTCGCTCTCCTTAGGATTCCTGTTGCCAGGAGGACGGCACTTAAGCACATTAGCTATATAAACATCTTCCCTTCTCCAACCTATCTCCTCTATGAGCCTGGTAAGCAGCTTTCCCGCCTGCCCCACAAAAGGCCTTCCCTGCTTGTCCTCCTCCTCTCCAGGAGCCTCCCCTACAAAAACCACCTGGGCATTGGGATTGCCCTCACCAAAAACGATATTTCTGCGGGTGGCATAAAGAGGACACCTCTGGCAGTCCCCAAGCTCTTCCCTTAGCCTCTCCAAAGCTTCGGCCTTCTCTTTTGCCTCATCCACCTGCTTAACCTCCTGAACCGCCTCATTACCGTAGGTTAAAGGAAAATAATGAACTATTCCAGCCTCCCTGTACCACAAAAGCCACGCAAGAAGCTTGTCCTTCTGCATGCTTCTAATTCATGCCACAGTAGATCCCCCCTTGACAAGCAGTTGGACTTGGGTAAAAAGGACTTACATGAAAATTCTTGGTATTTCAGCTTTCTATCACGATGCAGCTGCTGCTTTAATTGAAGATGGAAATATAATTTGTGCTGCTCAAGAAGAAAGGTTTACCCGAAAAAAACACGATCCTTCTTTTCCTAAAAATGCTATCCGTTTTTGCTTGGACTATGCTGGAGTTTCTCCTTCGGATCTTGACGCTATAGTATTTTATGACAAACC
>JALVZS010000033.1 GCA_027022065.1 bacterium | reverse complement strand
CTTTTTACATCCCGCACACTGGTAAATATCCTCACCCTTTCATCATAACCAACAGACTTTCTGTACTTACAGTAGGCCTCAACAACGGGAAGAACTATTCTGTGAACATCCTCCATATCCCTATAGGGAATGCCCACCTCTCTCAGAAAAGCTGTGCGCCCCACTTCAAACCATACAAGGTAGTTGGCGTAGTAGGCAACGCCCATCCTGTCCGTTTCTTCGTATCTTACTGTTATTTCAGCAACTACTTCCATGGCAACCTCAGGACAACCTTGTTATACAATTTAACGCATAGGTTGTAAATGCCTTTCAGTCACCAAATTGCTGCCCAATCCTTGACTATGGAAAACTTGGGAGTAAAATGAGACAAAAATTTTTCTAGAGAGGGTTCTATGGTAGAGATTAGGTTCCATGGAAGGGGTGGTCAGGGAGCCGTTACCTCGGCAGAGATCCTCGCCTTGGCTGTTATAGAAGAGGGGCGCTATGCTCAGGCTTTCCCTGCCTTTGGAGCGGAAAGAAGAGGCGCACCCGTTCTAGCCTTCACCAGGATATCCGATGAACCTATAAAAATAAGGATAGGTATATACGAGCCGGACATCGTTGTGGTTCTTGATCCGACGCTTCTGAAGAGTGTGCCTGTATTTTCAGGCCTCAAAGATAACGGACTTGCAGTTATAAACACTAACAAAGGTGCAGAAGAGATAAGAAAGATTGAAGGGGCAAAGGGAACGCTGGTACTCGTTGACGCCACAAAGATAGCCCTTGAAGAGCTTGGCGTTCCCATAACCAACGTTGTTATGCTGGGAGCTCTCCTTAAAGGGAAGCCGGAGCTTGCAAAGATGGAGCTTGTGGAGAAATTCATAGCGGAGAGGTTTCCAAAGCTCGCAGAGCAAGAAATAAAGGCCTTTAGAAGGGCCTATGAAGAAGCGAGGGTAGAAGGATGAGATTAAAGGAACGGCCTAAGTGGCAGGAGCTATTGCCAGGTTGTGTAATTGACGAGCCTGGCAACAGCGTAAACTACAAAACGGGCGATTGGAAAACCCTAAAGCCTGTGGTGGATAAGCAGAAATGTATAAGATGCGGAACCTGCTGGATCTTCTGTCCCGAGTACGCATATGAGGAAGATGAATACGGCTACTTCAATCCCAACTACGACTACTGCAAGGGCTGCGGCATATGTGCCGTTGAGTGCCCTGCACGCTGCATAAGAATGGAGAGAGAGGAAGAGTAATGAAGAGGGTAGGGATAGAGGTATCAATAGCCATTGCAGAAGCAGCAGCTCTGGCAGAGGTTGAGGTTGTTTCCGCCTATCCCATTACGCCGCAAACCCACATAGTTGAGCATCTCGCAGAGCTTGTGGCTAACGGGGAGCTAAACGCCGAGTTTATAACAGTAGAATCGGAACACACCGCCATGAGTGCAGCCCTTGGAGCATCTCTTGCAGGGGCTAGGGCCTTCACCTCCACCAGCTCACAAGGGTTAGCTTTGATGAACGAGATTGTCTACATAACCAGCAGCATGAGAGCCCCTGTGGTAATGGCACTGGCCAATAGATCCCTCTCAGCCCCCATATCCATATGGAACGATCACTCTGACGTTATGAATGAAAGAGACACGGGCTGGATTTCCATCTTTGCCAACAATGGCCAGGAAGCCTACGACTTAACATTTATGGCTTTTAAGATAGGAGAGCATCCAAATGTGCTCCTTCCCGTTATGATAAACTTTGACGGCTTCATCCTCACCCACGTGATTGAGCCTGTTTGGATGTTTGACAAAGAAGAGGTCAAAGACTTTCTGCCGCCTTATGAACATCCGTATAAGTTGGATGTTGACAGACCCACAAGCCACGGACCTGTGGGACTCCCCGACATCTACACAGAGGCTAAAAAGCAGCAGGAAGAGGCCATAAGAAACTCCAGAAAGATAATAGATGCGGTTTGGGACGAGTTTGCCGAAAGGTTCGGAAGAAGATACAGGGCAGTTGAGGAGTACTACGCAGACGATGCGGAGATCGTTCTTCTAACTCAGGGCTCTGTTACAGAAGCGGCACAGGTAGTCGTGGACGAGATGAGAAAGCGCGGCAAGAAGTGGGGAGTGGTGGAGCTGAGGCTCTGGAGACCCTTCCCCTTTGAAGATCTGAAGAAGGTTTTGTGCAATAACAACATAAAGTGTGTTGTAGTGCTGGACAGGGCTATATCTTTCGGAGGGCAGTTGGGTATAGTTATGTCCGAGGTAAGAAGCGCATTGTATCACGAAAAGAACAAACCCATGGTGGTTGGTGTTACCGCAGGACTGGGAGGAAGGGACATTAGGTTTGACGAGTATGTGAAGATGTATGAGATAGGAGAAAAATGCCTTAAAGAAGAAAAAGAACCAGATAAAGTGATAATAGTGGGGTTGAGAGAATGATAGAGGTTAAAAGACCAAAGGAAGCTTTCTTAAGTGTTTTTGCCTACAGGATGGCCCCCAAAGAGGAATTGTTCACAAGGGGGCACAGGGCCTGTCAGGGATGCGGAGCAGCCTTGGGGCTAAGGCATGTAATGAAAGCTGCGGGAAGAAATACCATCGTTGTGAATGCCACAGGTTGCATGGAAATAGTCTCATCTCCTTACCCGTATACCTCTTGGGCTGTGCCTTGGATACATGTGGCCTTTGAAAATGCTGCCGCTGTGGCAAGCGGAATAGATGCTGCCATAAAGGTGCTGAAAAGGAAGGGAAAGCTTGATCCCAACAAAAAGATAAACATAGTTGTTTTTGCAGGGGACGGCGGAACTGCCGACATAGGGCTCCAGGCCCTTTCTGGTATGATGGCGAGGGGCCACAACGTGCTTTATGTGTGCTACGACAACGAAGCCTACATGAACACAGGCGTTCAGGGATCATCCGCCACGCCCTATGGTGCCCATACCACAACAACCCCTGCAGGAAAGGTGAAGTTTGGCCAGGGTTATTGGAAGAAGAATCTACCTGAGATCGCTGTGGCCCACGGTATTCCTTATGTTGCAACGGTTTGTCCGAGCTTCCCGCTGGATCTAATTAGAAAGGTTAAAAGAGCATTGGAGCTTCCTGGCGCTGCCTACATACATCTTTTTGCCGTGTGCCCCACAGGTTGGGGTATCCCCCCTGCCTATGCGGTAAAGGCTGGAAGACTGGCAGTGGAAACAGGTATCTTCCCGCTTTACGAGGTGGAATACGGAAGGTATAGACTCACCTTTGACAAGAAACTAAAGCCTGTTGAGGAGTACCTCAAGTTCCAGAGAAGGTTCAGGCACCTCACCCCGGATCTCATAAAGACCATACAGGAAAGGGTGGATGCAGAATTTGCGAGATTAAGGGTAATGGAAGAGGCCACCAACAGGCCTGACTACAGAAGCGTTTCTGGTATTTAAAGCTGGAGGCATAAAAATGGTTCAGCTTGATCCTGAAAAAATAAAAAGAGATGTGCAAGAAGTCTTTGAGCGTTACGGTAGAAATCCTGCCCGTATGATAGAAATATTGCAGGATCTACAGGATATCTACGGCTGGCTGCCTAAAGAGGTTCTTAAGGAGGTCTCTAGACAGACAGAGGTGCCCCTAACAAGGGTCTACCACATGGCCACCTTCTTCAAGGCCTTCTCCTTAAAGCCGAGGGGTAAGTATGTTATACAGGTGTGCACTGGAACTACATGCCATGTGAAGGGAGCCTATATGGTGCTTGACAGGCTCAAAAACGTGCTCGGTGTGGATGTGGGAGGAACCACGGAAGATCTTATGTTCACACTGGAAACGGTGAATTGTGTGGGGGCATGTGCTCTTGCCCCTGTTGTTGTGATAAATAGCAAGTACTACGGCTATGTAACGCCTTCAAAGGTTGATGAGATAATTAAAGAGTGCAGGGAGCAGAGATGAGAAGGCTGGAAAGTAGAGAGGATCTTTTAAGGCTTTACGAAAAGCTTAGTGCGGAGAGGAAGAAGGAGAAGAGATACATCGCGGTGTGCAACGGCACAGGATGCCTCGCAAACAGAGGAGCAGAGGTATTTGCTGCCTTCAAGGAAGAAATTACCAAGAGAGGCTTGGACAAGGAAGGTGTCACGGTAAGAGCAACGGGTTGTCATGGTTTTTGCGGAAGAGGTCCCCTCGTGGTCATATACCCCGAAAAGATCTTTTACCAAAAGGTAAAACCCGAGGATGTTCCCGAAATAGTGGAGAAAACGGTTATCAATGGAGAGGTGGTTGAAAGATTGCTTTACGAGGATCCCAACACAGGTGAAAAGCTCCTCCA
>JALVZS010000032.1 GCA_027022065.1 bacterium | reverse complement strand
CAGGGACTTGTGAAAAGCCTGGCACTATGAAGGACTTTTTCTCCATATTTGAGGCCCTAGTAAGCGGCTTTGAGGACAATCAGTGGAATAAAGGGCTCCTTGTACTCCTTATGAGGAAAAGGTGGAAAGAAATTGTAGGGGAGTTTGTGGCTCAGCATAGCAGTCCTCTAAGGATAGTGGGAGATGATCTCATAATAGAGGTGGACAACAACCTGATAATGCAGCAGATGGCCCTTCAGCAAGAGCTTATAAAGGAAAGGATAAAAGAGAAATTCCAAATAAACCTCAGACCGAAATTTACATTGGGCAGGATAAAGAGACGCATGCTAGTTCAGAATAGAAAAAGACTAGAACATGAAAAGATAAAGAATATGGAAAAAATGGTCTCAAAGGTTAAGGATCCTGAACTGAGAAGAATTATACTAAAAGCCATGATCTCCCTTGAAGAAGCCCGCCTCAACCGATAAAAAATTTAGCATCTCCCGAAAGGAGGATTGAAATGAAGAGGCTCCTTCTTTTAGCCTTGTGCCTGTTTTTACTCTTTACAGGATGCGCAAAGAAAAGCACAAGCATACAAGCACCTTACTTTGAGGTTAAGGGCATAGACGGCAAGACCTACACCATAAACATGTACAAGGGCAAAAGGTTGCTTCTGGTATTTTGGGCTACCTGGTGTCCCACATGCAAAAAGGAGCTGAAGAAGCTTTCAGAAGAGGCAGATACCTTAAAAAGAGCCCATGTCAATGTACTTCTTGTAGCTATGGACAGGGATAGAGATGCAGTGGCAAGAACGGCAAAGGAGCACGGGTTCAACATATTCCCTGTGGCTGTGGCATCCCAACAGATGCTGATGGACTATCCAGGCGTAAGGTTCCTGCCCACTGCGTTTCTCATAGATGAAAAGGGATTTATAGTTAAGAAGTTCGTGGGAGAGATACCGCTTAAAGAAGTTATAGGGCAAAAGCCATAAGCCTTCTAACCTCTTCCATTGTTGCCTGTGCCACCTCCCTGGCCTTTTTAGCACCCTCTTTCAGTATATCCATAACCTCATCTTTTCTTTTCTCCCACTGTCTCCTCCTCTCCATCACTGGGCCGAGCTGTTCCATCATGTGGTTGTAGAGGCGCTTTTTACACTCTATACAGCCAAAGGCAGCCTTCCTGCACCCATCCTCCACCACCCTTAATTCCTCCTCAGGCGTAAAGGCCAGATGCAGGTAGTAAACGGGGCAGTCCTGAGGCTCCCCTGGATCGGTTTTCCTCTTTCTCCTAGTGTCGGTTACCATAGGCCTTAGCTTTTCCCAAACCTCCTCGGGCGTGTCTGCAAGATATATAGCGTTGTTGTAGCTTTTGCTCATTTTTCTTCCATCTGTTCCTGGCACCTTGGGAATCTCTGTCAGCTTCGGCTGGGGTTCTGGGAAACAACGCCCGTAAAGATAATTAAATCTTCTTGCAATTTCCCTGGTAAGCTCAAGGTGGGGAAGCTGATCCTTGCCTACAGGAACATAGTGGGCCTTGTATATGAGTATATCCGCCGCCTGAAGCACCGGGTACCCCAGAAAACCGTATGTGGCGAGTTCCTTATACTCCCCAAGCTCCTGCTTCATCTCCTTGTAGGTGGGGTTTCTCTCAAGCCAGGAAAGGGGGGTGAACATGGAAAATAATAGGTGAAGCTCCGCATGCTCCTTTATCCATGACTGAACGAAAAGTATGCTCTTTTCAGGATCTAACCCTGCCGCAAGCCAGTCTATAACCACCTCAAGGGAATTCTCTCTTATGGACTTAGGATCCTCATACTCGGTGGTGAGGGCGTGCCAGTCCGCCACAAAGTAAAAGCACTGATACTCATTCTGCAGAGCCACCCAGTTCTTGAGCGCCCCCAGGTAGTTTCCAAGGTGGAGTTTCCCTGTTGGCCTCATACCACTTAGGACCCTCTTCATCTTCACTCCTCCAGGAGTATTTTCACAGCCCCTGTTTTCCAAGTTAAAATCTCTCTGTTTCTGTAGATAACAGGTCCTTCAAGGACCTTACATATAGCACTTTGGCAATCCCGTTTAAAACACACAAATTGAACTCCTGCAATAGTGAAACTGCGACAGATACCTTTAGGAGGGCAGTTTTCTATGCGAGTAAAGCTCAGTCTTCTTTTTAAGAAGCTAAGAATCCTTTTCTGACTGGAAGAGTTTATTAGGCAGACAAAGCCATCTATAGCCTTTGCCCCCTCCCAGATAAGCGATCGATACAAAGCACTTGCGGCATTCCTTCCCACCCCTTTGGCATTAACCAACACTTTCTTCCCTCCATAAACCACCAAAGCGGCCTCGCCCTTTGGTCCCATGTCAAAGAACACCACCCTATCCCTTGCAGCATCCCTAACAACAAGAGTCAGGATAAAAGCCGCAACAACAAACAAAGGAAAGAAGCGCCTTCCCCCAGCGATAACAAGGGCAAACGCCGCAACTACTAAAGAAAGCGCCCAATCCACTTTGCTGGTCTCCACAACCCAAGAAGCGTAAGAGGCAGTCTTCATAAAAGAGAAAAGCGGCTTAAAAAGAGCGTTAAGGGTGGAAAGTGGCCAGATGAGACCCGTCATCCAGCAGAAAAGGAAAAGCACAAACAGCGCAGACAAAAAGAGGCTGAACACAGGAAGAAGCAGAAGATTAAAGACAAAAGCTGCAGGGTAAACCCTGTGGAAGTGGAAGGCAGAAACGGGAAAGAGAAGCAGAGGAAGAAGGAAAGAAGCCACAGAAAACGAAAACCATCTGGGCTTTTCTCCAAAACGCTCCTGAACAATTGAAAGGCCAAAAACCGCCAGGAAGGTATACTGAAATCCTGGAGAAAACAGCTGCCAGGGGACCAATAGCAAAAAGACACACAGGGCAAAAAGGGCACTCCTCCAGAGGGAAACATCCCTCTCCATAAAAACCCCAAAAACTACATAGCAGGCATACATAAAAACCGCCCTAGTAGCAGATACCTGCCAGTTCACAAAGACCAAAAGCGCAAGAGAAAATGCAAGACAGAGAAGATGGGCACTCCTTCTAGGAAGTAGCATATAGGGAAGCTGCCATTTCAGGTTAACAAGTCTCAGTAGCCACAAGAAGATGAAGTACAAGGTCCCTACAAATATGGCTACATGAAGCCCACTTACGGCAAGAAGGTGTCCAAGCCCCAGCCTATAAAACACACCTTTCCTAGGGATACTATCTTTCTCTCCAAAAAGAAGCGCAGGGACAATGTACCTAAGAGGCTCATTCAATTTGCCAGAAAAAGAAATGAGCCTAACTCTCAACCTGTGGAGAGCATAAAGAAAACCCCTCCCCCTTGTTACCAGCTTCCAGCTCCTCACCTTCAGAAAGAAGGCTATTCCTTTCCTATTTAGAAAGTTTCTGCTGGAGAAAGCACCAGGGTTTTTATACTCAACCGGGACAAAGGCAATTCCTCTAACCCTCAGTATATCCCCTGCAAATATAGGAGGGACAGTGCTTCTGAAAAAGAGCCTTACTTTATAGCCCTCAAATGACATATCAACGTATTTAGAAAACGGAAAGGCATCGCTTAAAACCTCTCCCTCTACAGAGGCAGGCCCCTTATAAAGAGACCTTAAAAGATTGAGATCCTCTACCCTCTTCTTCCAGAAAAGGGCAGAGATGCAGACAGAGAAGGCTAAAAGGACTACTAACCCTCTATTCAACCACCCACTTTATCTGCTTGCTGGGGCGAAATTTCACCACCATCTTAGGCTCAACCTCTATCTCCTCTCCGGTCTGCAGGTTTCTCCCTTTAGTTCTGTTGGAGCGCACAACCTCAAAGGTGCCGAACTTCCTTATGGAAACCTTTTCGCCCCTAGTTAAAGCGGAAAAAATCTCATCTATTATTCCTTCAACTACCTCTTTCGCCTTGATCTTTGTGAGTCCTGTAGCATCCGCCACCCTTTCAACTATGTCCGCTTTTACCACCTCTCTCCTCCTCACCCATTCTTTTTAGCCTCTCCGCCTGATCATGAGCCACAAGGGCATCTATTATCTCATCAAGATCCCCGTCAAGAATATCCTCAAGCCTGTAAAGGGTCAAACCTATCCTGTGATCCGTCACCCTGTTCTGGGGAAAGTTGTAGGTCCTTATCTTCTCGCTACGCTCCCCTGTGCCCACCTGTTTTCTCCTCTCCTGCGCTATCTCCTCTTGTCGCTGCCTCTCCATCATCTCTTTAAGCTTTGCCCTCAAAACCCTCATGGCCTTCTCCCTGTTCTTGTGCTGGGAGCGCTCATCCTGACACTGAACCACAATACCGGTGGGAATATGGGTGATTCTCACTGCAGAGTCGGTAACATTAACATGCTGCCCTCCGGGACCAGATGCCCTAAAGACCTCTATCTTTAGATCCTCAGGCCTTATCTCTACCTCCGCTTCCTCCACCTCTGGAAGTACAGCAACGGTGGCGGTGGAGGTATGGATCCTTCCTCCGGATTCCGTTTCGGGCACCCTTTGGACCCTGTGAACACCTACCTCATACTTCAAACGAGAATAAGCCCCTTTCCCCTCAATGAGGGCTATAACCTCCTTAAATCCACCCCTTCCAGTAACATTGGCATCCAGTATCTGCACCTTCCAGCCCTTGCGCTCCGCATACCTTGAGTACATCCTGAAAAGATCAGCGGCAAAAAGGGCCGCCTCCTCACCCCCTGCCGCAGCCCTTATCTCAAGAAAGATGTTCTTCTCATCGTTAGGATCCTTGGGAAGAAGCAGTATTTTTATCTCCCTCTCCAATCTCTCCTTCTCATCCTCAAGCTCCTTCAGCTCCTCCTTGGCAAGCTCCACAAGCTCATCGTCATCCTCTTCTTCTATAATAGCCTTGGACTCTTCTATTCTGCCCAAAACCTCTTTATAACGCCTGAACTTCTCCACAATGGGCTCTATCTCCGCCTTCTCTTTGGCCAAAGCAGAATACTTATGATAGTCGGAATAAACCTCAGGCTTCGCCAGTTCCTCCTCAATTTCGCGATACCTCTCCTCTATCCCACTAAGCTTGTCCATGGGGATCATAGTGCAGCAAACTCCTCCTTAACCTCTTCCTGTTTTCCGCAGGAGAACTCGCCTTCAGGACAAGGGCCCCTCAAACAGGGCGGTCCTGCATCCTCAAAGAGGATGGGCGCCACCCTCTTTGCTTGCGAGAGCATCCTCTTAGCAACCTCCCTTATCTCCCACTGGGCCCTCCTGCAACACCTCCAGGAGAAGAAGTGGAGAAGCTCCCTAGCGTTCATGGTAACGATTATTTTGGTTTCCACAGCCTGGGGTAGAATGTATCTTGCATCTTCCTTATCAATTCCAAGCTCCAAGAACTTAGAGTAAAGCTGCCTGGCCCTTTCCATAAACTCCTCAAACAGCTTTTTCGCCTCAGGCATCCTCTCAATTTCAGGCGGCACCACATAGGAGAAGGTGCTCTCATCCACGTATCTCTGGCTCCTCTGGGAATACGATGCTATTCTATGCCTCACAAGCTGATGCGTGGTTACCCTGGATATACCCTCCAGGGCGAAGGTAAAAGAAGCATGTTCAAACACAGAAAGGTGCCCACTTTTTTTAAGTCTTCTAATAAGATCCTTCGGGCTTTTATAATTGGCCTCTTCTTCTATATCCCTTATAGGAAGCCTTGAATAGCACAACCTCGCAGCCACATACACTACTTTTTCCGGATCGGGGGTATGGTAAAGTAGGGAAACCCGCATAGGAAAGGTTTACTTGATCTCGCCGTACTTCTGCCTAAACTTCTCGGCCCTACCCGTAACCACCTTTTCCTTCTGTTTGCCCGTGTAGAAGGGATGACACTCTGAGCACACGGCAACATGTAGTACATCTTTAGGATAGGTGGAGCGGGTCTTAAAGGTGTTTCCACAGGCACAAACCACCGTTATTTCATGGTAATCAGGATGTATCCCCTTCTTCATGATCAACCTCCTAGCGTTTTTAGGGAATATCAATTACAACCAGAAAAGCAAGGGCTTTGCAATACTAGCCCTTCTCCCTCAAAAGCCTCTTTTTTATCATCTCCCTCCTTATCCTGCTTAGCCTGTCTATGAACAGTATCCCATCAAGGTGATCTACCTCATGCTGAATCACCCTGGCAAGAAGCCCCTCTGCCTGAAGGGTTACCTCCTTCCCATCAAGATCGTAACCTTTAACCTCCACCTTCGCAGCCCTTTTCACATGGGCGTAAACTCCAGGCACACTCAAGCATCCCTCTTCCATTACCTCTGATCCTTCAGTTGCAGTTACAACAGGGTTTATAAGTATGTAAGGCCTTTTCTCTCCCTCTTTGTGGGATATATCAAACACAATCACCCTGAGAGACTTTCCAACCTGCGGCGCAGCAAGGCCTATACCGGGAGCATTGTACATTGTCTCAAGCATATCCTCCGCAAGTCTTGCAATCTCACCGTTTATATCCTTAACCTCCTCGGCCCTCACCTTAAGCACTTTATCAGGAAACGTCCTTATCTCCAAAATCCCCACCTTCTTCCTCCATCTGCTGCTCACCCAAAGCGGCAAGCTTCTTATCTATTTCCTCAATCTCTTTCTCAATAGCGCGTATCTCCTCTATAAGACCCTTGAGTATCTCATCGCCATCCAGAGATTTTCCTATCTTGTCAAGGTAGTCCACCCTTTCACCCAACCTGCAGTAAAACTTTGAGATTCTCCTTTCCAGAGAGGCCTTCCTCACCCTAAGCTTGCCCATCTCCACGAGGATGTTCCCCTTTTGCTTTATCTCCTCTATCCACCTGTTCAACTCCATGCTTTCCCTCCACGGGATTTTTTTGTAAAACAGACACGCACGTTTTTAAAATCTATATTTCGGGGGCACCGCATGCAAGAAGTAAAAATAACTAAAGAACTCATAGAGGAACACGGCCTCACTGAAGAAGAATACAACCTCATACTGAAGATCCTCGGCAGGGAACCCACCTTAACGGAGCTGGGCATATTCTCCGTTATGTGGAGCGAGCACTGCTCCTACAAAAGCTCAAAGATACACCTGAAAAAATTTCCCACCGAGGCCCCCTGGGTCATACAGGGCCCCGGAGAAAACGCAGGAGTCATTGAGATAGATGAGAACCTCGCTGCAGTCTTCAAGATGGAATCCCATAACCATCCCTCCTACATAGAGCCGTTTCAGGGCGCAGCCACAGGCGTTGGCGGTATCCTAAGGGACATCTTCACCATGGGAGCAAGGCCTGTAGCATCCATGGATCCTTTAAGATTCGGGCCCCCGGACAATCCCTTAAACCAGTACATAATGAACGGCGTGGTATCGGGAATAGCTTGGTACGGAAACTGCATAGGCGTTCCCACCGTAGGAGGAGAAACCTTCTTCGCAGAGTGCTTCAGCCACAATCCTTTGGTCAACGTGTTCAATCTGGGAATAGCGAGGAAGGACAGGATCTTTAAGGCAAGGGCATCCGGAGTGGGTAATCCCGTAATATACGTGGGATCAAAAACGGGAAGGGACGGAATACACGGCGCAACCATGGCCAGTGATGAGTTTAAAGAAGACGCCGAGCAGAAGAAGCCCAACGTGCAGGTGGGAGACCCCTTTACAGAAAAGCTTCTTCTTGAAGCCTGTCTTGAGGCCATGGAGAAGGGACTCGTGGTGGGCATACAGGACATGGGAGCGGCTGGGCTCACCTGCTCCTCATCGGAAATGGCGGCAAAGGCAAAAACGGGGATAGAGCTGGACCTTGACCTGGTTCCTCAGAGAGAAGAAGGAATGACCGCTTACGAGATCATGCTTTCCGAGTCGCAGGAGAGAATGCTCATCGTCACGGAAAAGGGCAAAGAAGAGGAGCTGATAAAGATCTTCAACAAATGGGGCATAGATGCAGCAGTCATCGGCAGGGTCACGGATGACGGCATGCTCCGTGTGAAGCATAGGGGGAAAGTGGTGGCGGAAATTCCTGTAAAATACCTCGCAGAAGAAACCCCCGTTTACAACAGGCCCACAAAGAAGCCCTCTTACATAGATGAGCTTCAGGGCTTTGACCCCCAAACAATTGAAAAGCCGAGGGACTTGAAGGAAACCTTCTTGAGGCTTCTCTCATGCCCCAACATAGCTTCAAAGAGATTCATCTGGAGGCAGTACGACCACATGGTTCAGACAAATACCGTGGTGCTTCCCGGCTCCGACGCTGCTGTTATAAGGGTGAAGGGCAACAGAAAGGGCATAGCCATATCCTGCGACTGCAACTCCCGCTACTGCTACCTTGACCCAAAGGAAGGGGCAAAGCAGGCCGTGGCAGAAGCGGCGAGGAATGTGGCCTGCTCAGGAGCCACTCCAAGAGCAATAACGGACTGCCTCAACTTTGGAAACCCAGAGAAGCCAGAGGTTATGTGGCAGTTTGCGGAAGCCGTTGAAGGAATAGCGGAGGCATGCAGGGTTCTTGAAACCCCGGTAACGGGAGGAAATGTGAGCTTCTACAACGAAACCTTAGGGAAAGGGGTATGGCCCACACCCACAATAGGCATGGTGGGCATAATTGACGATGTGAGAAACAGACTTACCCAGTTCTTCCCCTGTGAGGGTCTGCTCATAATGCTTGTGGGTACCCCAAAGGGCGAAGTAGGAGGAAGCGAGTACCTGCACCTCATCCACGGCAAAGTGGCCGGCACCCCCCCAAAGGTGGAGCTGAGCTATGAGAAATCCCTGCATAGAGCCTTGGTGGAGCTTGCCCAAAAGCAGTTAATCCTTTCTGCTCACGATGTTTCCCTTGGTGGTATTGTGGTGGCCTTAGCCAAGTGCTGCCTTGATTACGAAAAGCCTATAGGAGCAGAGGTTGAATTGGACTATGAGATTAGGGACGATTTTCTTCTCTTCGGAGAGGACCAAGGACTAGTCATTTTAAGCCTCAGGGAAGAATCAGAAGGCGAAGTAAGCAAAGTGCTTGAGCGCTACGGCCTCCCCTACCGCTTAGTGGGAAGAACCACCAAGGAAGGCTTTACTATAAAAACGCCAAAGGCCACCCTTGAAGCCGGCCTTGACGAGATGTGGGAGGCCTACAACAGCCTCAACTTCCGCTTTGATCCCCAGATGAGAAGACGCCCACGTTCCTGAAGCGATTGTATCTTCTTTCAAGAAGCTCGTCAGGAGGAATCTTCAAAAGCTGTTTCAGGTTCCTCCTCACGGCCCTTTTCAAGATATTTGCCGCAAGCCTGTGATCCCTGTGGGCACCCCCTATGGGTTCTTTTATCACCTCGTCTACAACACCAAGGGCAAGAAGATCATGAGCTGTGAGCTTAAGCGCCTCTGCAGCAAGGGGAGCCTTTGCCGCATCCCTCCACAAGATAGAAGCACATCCCTCAGGCGATATCACGGCGTATATGGCGTTTTCCTGCATGAGAATCCTGTCCCCCACGCTTATAGCAAGGGCACCACCGGATCCTCCTTCTCCAATTACGCAGACCACAATGGGAACCCGGATGTTTACCATCTCGTAAAGACACTCCCCTATGGCCTCCGCCTGTCCCCTCTCCTCCGCCCCTATGCCCGGATAGGCCCCCGGCGTGTCAACAAAGGTGATTATGGGAATGCCGAACTTTTCCGCAAGCTTCATGACCCTAAGCGCCTTCCTGTAGCCCTCCGGATGGGGCATGCCGAAGTTCCTCTCAAGGTTCTCCTTGGTTCCCCTGCCCTTCTGGTGTCCCACAACGGCAACGGTCATCCCCTCAAACCTGGCAAGCCCCGCAACTATGGCCTTGTCGTTGCCGAACCTCCTGTCTCCCGCAAGCTCAACGAAATCCTTCATCATAAGCCTGATGTAGTCCAAGGTATAGGGCCTGTTGGGATGCCTGGCCACCTGCACCCTCTGCCAGGGCGTTAACTCCCTGTAAAGCCTTATGAGCTTCCTTTTAACCTTCCTCTCAAGCTTTTTTATCTCCTCCTCTATGTCCAGCTGCGCCCCCGTTCCTATGGAGCGGAGCTCCTCTATCCTCTTCTCTATCTCGTAGATCTCCTTCTCAAACTCCAACGGCTTTACCATTCCCCACCTCTACAAGATCCACTTCAAATCCCGGAACATCCTTTAACCTGCTCACCAGCGCATTATCAACCTTCGCCTTTGTATCTATTATGACCTCGTACTCCCCGTTCCTCACCTTGATGAGAAGCGGGATATTCCCCTTCTGCCACCCCTTGAGAAGCTCAAGGTACTCCGGAGAAACGGTGTCCTCTATACTCAAAACGCACATGCGTTCCCTCTGCTTCAGCCCCTCCTCCAGCCTCGCAGCCTCAAGGGCAAGGATCTTCTTGCTGTCGTTGCCCGCATCCGTGGTCACAGTGCCCCTTATGAGTATGGGCTCATCCGAGGCAAACACAAAAACGGTGTCCTTGTAAACATCGGGAAACACCACAACCTCCGTCCTCGCCTCCCTGTCCTCAAAGTTCACAAAGGCCATCCTGTCGCCGTTCCTCGTGGTGATCTCCTTTATGGAAACCACCATCCCTGCAAGGATGACCTCTTCACCGTCCTCTTTTTCCTCAAGCTTGGAGATGGGCGTGATGTCATACCCCCTGAGCTTGTCCTCCACCGTATCAAGGGGATGGCCGCTGAGGTAGAATCCCAAGGCCTCTTTCTCCATGGAGAGCCTCTCCTTAACCGTGGCAGGCGGGATGTCGCTGGGCAGCTGCGGCTCTTTCTCCTCCGCCTCCACATGGGCAAAATCAAACAAGGAAACCTGCTTGTCCCTGCCCTTGCTAGCCCTCGCTGCGGCATCCATAAACTCATCCATCACCGCAAGAAGCGCATTCCTGTCTCCGAACCTGTCCATGGCACCCGCCTTTATAAGGGCCTCAACGGTCTTTCTATTAACCTTGTGCCCCGCAACCCTCTTGCAAAAGTCAAAGAAGGAGGAGAAAGGCCTGTCCCCCCTCGCCTTAACAATGGCCTCTGCGGCAGCCTCCCCAACACCCTTTATTGCCGCAAGACCAAACCTTAGGGAGTTTCCATCCACCTTGAATATCACGTGGCTCTCGTTGATGTCGGGAGGATACACCTCTATCCCCATATCCTTGCACTCCTGCAGGTAGAGGTAGATCTTCTCCGTGTTGTTTATCTCGCTGGATATGAGGGCCGCCATGAACTCCACAGGATAATGGGCCTTAAGGTAGGCCGTTTGATAAGCCACCATGGCATAGGCAGCAGAGTGGCTCTTGTTGAAGCCATACTTGGCAAACTCCGCCATCTTGTCAAAGAGCTCCTCTGCCTTTTCCCTATCAACTCCTCTCTCCACGGCACCGTTTATGAACTTCTCCCGCATGGCGGCCATAACGTCTGCCTTCTTCTTGCCCATGGCCTTTCTCAGAACATCCGCCTCCCCCATGGTGAAGCCCGCAACCTCGGACGCTATTTTCATCACCTGCTCCTGATACAGGATGACGCCGTAGGTTTCGGACAGAATGGGCTCAAGCTGAGGCAGTTCGTACTCTATGGGTTTTTTGCCGTGCTTCCTCTCTATGAACTCGTCCACCATCCCGGAGCCCAGCGGACCGGGCCTGTAAAGGGCAACAAGGGCGATCAGGTCCTCAAAGCGTGAGGGCTTAAGCCTCCTAAGGAGATCCCTCATTCCGGAGCTTTCAAGCTGGAAGACTCCCAGCGTCCTTCCCTCCTGAAGCAGCCTGTAGGTCTTCTCGTCGTCCAAGGGCAGGTGCCTGAGATCCACCTTCTCTCCCCTGTAAACCTCTATGAGCTTGAGTGCCGTGTCTATCACGGTGAGGGTCCTAAGACCCAGCATATCCATCTTCAGAAGACCCAGGGCCTCCAGATCGTCCTTATCGTACTGGGTGGTGATCTCATCGTCCTTCTCGCTCCTGTACAAAGGCACATACTCCGTCAACTCCTTAGGAGTGATCACCACACCGGCCGCATGGGTTGAAGCATGCCTGCACAGGCCCTCCAATTTTTTCGCCATTTCAATGAGCCTTGCCACCTTGGGATTCTTCTCCATATCCTGGGAGATCTTGGGCTCTAGGGCTATTGCATCGTCTATGGTCATGTCAGGCGCCTGAGGGAACAGCTTGGCTATCCTGTCCACCTCAGAGGGAGAGAAGCCCAAAGCCCTTCCCACATCCCTGACAACGGCCCTTGCCGCCAAAGTTCCAACGGCAAGTATCTTCGCCACATTGTTCTCCCCGTACTTCTTCCTCACGTACTCTATGACGAGGTCTCTCCTCTCCTTGCAGAAGTCTATGTCTATGTCCGGCATGCTCACCCTTTCGGGATTCAGGAACCTCTCAAAGAGAAGCCCCCACCTCAGAGGATCTATGTCCGTAATGCCTAAAGCATAAGAGACCAAGGCACCCGCGGCAGAGCCTCTGCCCGGCCCAACTGGAATACCGTTCTTCTTCGCATAGTTCACGAAGTCCCACACAATCAGAAAGTATCCGGAAAAGCCCATGCTCTCTATAACGGAGAGCTCATACTCCAGCCTCTTTTTGTACTCCTCAAAGGGAATCTTTTCGTAAAGCTCGCCGTTTCTCCTTCTCTCCTCCAGCCCTCTGTAGGCAAGCTCCCTGAGGTAGGTTTCAAGAGTATATCCCTCCGGAACCTGGTAATGAGGAAGCAGTCTCTGATCAAAAGAAAAGGCAAAATTACAGGCCTCCGCTATTTTGAGGGTATTTTCAATGGCCTCCGGCACATCCCTGAACAGCTCCTTCATCTCCCCGGGACTCTTGAAGTATAGCTGATCCGTCTCCATCCTCATCCTGTCCGCATCGGTAACCCTCTTTCCCGTCTGCACGCAGAGAAGTATGTCGTGGGCCTCGGCATCCTCGGGTCTCAGATAGTGGCAGTCGTTGGTGGCAACAAGCCCTACTTTTTCCTCCCTGGCAAGCTTTATAAGTCCCTCATTGGCTTTATTTTCTTCCTCAAGCCCGTGGCGCATGATTTCCAGGTAAAAGTTCTCCTTTCCGAAAATATCCAGATACTCGTACAGAGCTTTTTTTGCCTCCTCGTACCTGCCGGAAAGAATCTTTTGCGGTATCTCCCCCTTCACGCAGGCACTAAGGCCTATAAGGCCCTCTGAATGCTTCTTCAACACCTCCTTATCTATGCGAGGCTTGTAGTAGAAGCCCTCCAGATAGCTAATGGTGACGAGCTTTATCAGGTTCTTGTATCCCTTCTCATCCTTTGCAAGAAGCACAATGTGATAAGCGGCATCGGCACCGCCTCTCTGAGACGTCTTGTCAAATCGGGATCCAGGAGCGATGTACATCTCACAGCCTATAATGGGCTTTATCCCGCTTTCCGTTGCCTTCTGGAAGAACTTGACAACACCGAACATATTCCCGTGATCGGTAATGGCCACCGCATCGTAGCCCATCTCAACCGCCAGAGGAAACAGATCCTTAAGCTTTATAGCCCCGTCCAGAAGGCTGTACTGGGTGTGAAGGTGAAGATGCACAAAATCCCCCATGAACACCACCTCCTAGGAAAAGGAGATCTGGCTAAAAGGTATCCACTTAAGCCACCCCTTTCAAGCTTGACACAAATTGCATTCTTGGCTAACTTGTAAAACAAGGAGTTAC
>JALVZS010000031.1 GCA_027022065.1 bacterium | reverse complement strand
CCATGTGGATATCGCCGTTTTTCATGTGGTCCACCACGTGGGGACGCCCTTCGTGGACCTTGTAAACCGTTTCAACATCTATCCCTTGCTCCTTCAGAAAGAGTGCGGTTCCTCTGGTGGCAACCACTTTAAATCCAAGCTCTTTTAACTTTCTTGCCACCTCAACTATGCGGGGCTTGTCCCTGTCCTTCACGCTGACGAACACGCATCCCTTCAGTGGCAGGCTGTTTCCTGCAGCTTCCTGAGCCTTATAGTAGGCAATGGGAAAGCTTCTATCTATGCCCATCACCTCTCCCGTGCTCTTCATCTCGGGACCGAGCACCACATCAACTCCCGGAAACTTTATGAAGGGAAAGACCGCCTCTTTCACTCCCACATGATTAAGCCTGAGTTTCCTCGGAAGTCCGAAATCCCTCAGCTTTTTGCCCAGCATAATTTTGGTAGCAATTTTTGCGAGGGGTATTCCTATCACCTTGCTCACAAATGGAACCGTTCTTGAGGCTCTGGGATTCACTTCAAGCACGTATATTTCACTGTTTTTAACAGCATACTGGACATTTATTAGCCCAACAACGTTCAGCTCCAAGGCGAGCTTTTTGGTCTGCTCTTCAATCTCCTTTATTATCTCTTCGCTCAAAGAAAAGGGTGGAAGAGAACACGCAGAGTCTCCAGAATGGACCCCTGCCTCTTCTATGTGTTCCATAATGCCTGCAACGAAGACCTCTTCGCCATCGGCAACGGCATCTACATCAATCTCCGTGGCATCCTCAAGGAACTTGTCCACAAGCACAGGATGCTCAAAAGACGCCTCAACCGCATGGGTCATGTAGTAGCGAAGCTCCTCCTCATTATAGACTATCTCCATCGCTCTACCACCGAGCACGTAAGAGGGCCTAACCAAAACGGGATAGCCTATCTTCTCGGCAATTCTTACCGCCTCCTCAATGGATGTGGCTGTGCCGTTGGGAGGCTGCTTCAATCCTAACTTTTGTAGCAGCGCTCTAAATCTTTCCCTATCTTCCGCCCTGTCAATGCTGTCCGGGGATGTACCCAGTATGGGAACTCCTTCTTTCTCTAGGAAGGTAGAAAGCTTCAGAGGGGTCTGCCCGCCGAACTGGAGTATCACTCCCTTGGGCTTTATATCGTCAATGATGCTCATCACATCCTCAAAGGTGAGGGGCTCAAAGAAGAGAACATCCGATGTGTCATAATCGGTGGAGACGGTTTCTGGATTGCAGTTCACCATAACCGCCTCATAGCCCATCTCCTTTATGGCGAAAACGGAATGAACGCAGCAGTAGTCAAACTCTATGCCCTGCCCGATCCTGTTGGGTCCTCCGCCCAGTATTACTATTTTTTCTTTGTCGCTTCTTGGAACCTCGTTTTCCCTCTCGTAGGTGGAGTAAAAGTAGGGGGTATATGCCTCAAACTCTGCAGCGCAGGTGTCAACACTCTTAAACACCGGCTTTATTCCAAGCTGGAGCCTTTTGCTTCTAACATCCCTTTCGTCAACACCCCATATATCCGCGAGGTATCTATCCGAAAACCCCATCTCTTTGAGCTTTCTAAGATACTTGGCATCCACATCCACAAAGGAAACGCTTTTCATCCTCTCTTCTTCTCTCACAATCTCCTGTATCTGATAGAGGAACCAGCGGTCTATCTTTGTAAGCTCGTAAACATCATCTATGCTCATGCCGGCTCTAAAGGCGCAGGCTATATACCAGAGCCTGTTCCATGTGGGGTGCTTCAGGTTGTACTCTATCTTCTCCATGTTCCAGGAACCGTCGGGCTTGAGAGCCTCCTTCTCCACCACGAAGCCGTATCTGTCTATCTCAAGGGAGCGTATGGCTTTGTGAATCGCCTCTTTAAAGGTGCGGCCTATGGCCATCACCTCCCCAACGGACTTCATCTGGGTGGTAAGAATAGGGTCCGCCTCTGGAAACTTTTCAAAGGTAAATCTGGGGATCTTCACAACACAGTAGTCTATGGTTGGTTCAAAGCACGCGGGAGTCTTTTTGGTTATGTCATTGGGGATCTCGTCCAAGGTGTATCCCACTGCAAGCTTTGCGGCTATCTTGGCTATGGGGAAGCCCGTTGCCTTTGAAGCAAGGGCTGATGATCGCGAAACCCTCGGATTCATCTCTATAACCACCATGCGGCCGTCTTCGGGGTTTACCGCAAACTGTATGTTTGATCCCCCTGTCTCAACGCCTATCTCCCTGATGATAGCTATGGCGGCGTCCCTCATCATCTGATACTCTTTGTCCGTGAGGGTCTGGATGGGAGCAACGGTTATGGAGTCTCCCGTGTGTATTCCCATGGGGTCAAAGTTCTCTATGGAGCATATAATCACCACGTTGTCCGCAAGGTCCCTCATCACCTCAAGCTCAAACTCCTTCCAGCCAAGAACCGATTCCTCTATGAGGACCTCGTGAAAGGGAGATGCGTTCAAGCCCCACTCCACCGCATCCTCAAACTCCTCCATGTTGTAGGCAACAGATCCCCCTGTTCCTCCAAGGGTGAAGGACGGGCGGATAATCACGGGAAAGCCTATCTCTTTCACTATTCTTAAAGCCTCGTCTTTGCTCCTTGCGTATCCGCTTTTGGGCACCTGAAGCCCTATGTTCTCCATTGCCTTTTTGAAAAGCTCTCTGTCCTCCGCCTTCTTTATGGCGTCAAGCTTTGCCCCGATGAGCTCAACGCCGTATTTGTCAAGCACGCCCTCCTCGCCCAGAGACACGGCAAGATTTAAAGCGGTCTGTCCTCCAAGGGTGGGAAGAAGGGCATCGGGACGCTCCTTTTCTATGATCTTTGCCACAGCCTCAACGGTTAGAGGCTCTATGTAGGTTCTGTCTGCCATTTCAGGATCGGTCATTATGGTGGCGGGGTTGCTGTTGACTAAAACAACCTCAAAGCCCTCCTGCTTCAACACCTTGCAGGCTTGAGTGCCTGAGTAGTCAAACTCGCATGCCTGCCCTATAACTATGGGACCTGAACCTATAATGAGGATCTTCTTAATGTCTGTTCTTTTCGGCATGTTACCCCCTCCCTTAAGGGAAGGAAAATAACAGCAAAGTGTGCTTTTATCAATCTATATTGTGTGCTATTCTATCCACAGGTGTTTGTATTACAGACGAGGAGGCACTCGTGGGTAAGAATGAAAAGGTGGTGATATTTCACGGATTTACTCAGGAAGAGCTGGAAAGGGCCATAGGGCTTCTTTCTAGGGCTGGAATAGGTGGAGATCTGATATTTGCCGTAACCACCCCAACGAATCTTGGCTGGAAGGTGGAGGAGCTTATAGAGGCCCTTAAGGAGGAACACAGGCTTTTTAAGGAGAGGAAGCAACAATGAGGGTAATGAAGCATATAGCAGGATGCAGTATTGCTGTTCTTTCCTCCAGCAAGGTGCAGGCAAGCATCCTTAAGTCTGCGATGGATACCTTCTGCAATGTCGTGGTCCCTTCAAGTGTGGATGAGCTTTTGGATTTTTCTTCAAGGTATGCACTTGACCTTGTGATATGTGACAGGAGGGTAGGGGAGGGGACCCCTGCCGAAGAGGTCTTCTCATCCCTTCCCAAAAATACAATCAAGATGGTGGCCACATCGGATGAAGAGCTTAACTGGCAGTTGGATGAGTATCCTGATTTTGTGCTTCCCAAGCCCTTTGATGGGGAGTTTTTGCTTGAAGTGGTGGTTCAGTTCCTAGGTGCGAAAAGGAAAGCCCTTGTTCCCAAAAACAGAATACTCGTAGTGGATGATTCTCCAACAGTGAGGGCTTATCTGGAGAGGATGTTTAAGGAACTTTACCCTGAGTGCGAAGTTGTGAGTGCTGGTTCTGGGGAAGAGGCGGTTGAAATTGTGGAAAAGTTCAAGGATGAGCTTTTCTTCGTAACCATGGATCTACACCTTCCAGATATTGATGGGCTTGAGGCAACGAGGCGTATAAGGGATAGGGATATCTTCGTTCCCATATTTATGGTGACCTCTGAGATAAACCCCGATTTTGTGGAGGAGGCCTTCAAGAAGGGAGTTACCTTTTACATCCATAAAGATGATCTTTCCTCTGGTAAGGTGAGGATTGTGGAGAAGTTGGTTGGTGGTTCTCACAGGGTATCCGAAATGATCCCCATTCTGCTTGTTGAAGACAGCCCGTTTATGCGCAAACTGCTTACGGTTCATCTCAACATCCACGGTTACATGGTGGTGCCTGTGCCTTCTGCAGAAATGGCGCTAAAGGTGACCAGGCTCAACAGGCTGCTTCTCAGCATAGTAAATCTCAATCTGGAGAAGGCCAGTGGTATAGACTTTGTGAGGGAGCTGGTGAGGCTTGAAAAGAAGGAATACGAGAAGATCGCCATGGTGTATACCTCTTCCCACAATCCTCTCGTTACCTTTGAGGCCTTTTACAGCGGTGCTATGGACTTCTTGAGGGTGCCCTTCAACATGTGCGACTTCTACATAAGGGTTTACAACTTGGTCAGGTTTAGGAACATGCTGAAAGAGCTTGAGCTTGCCAGGGATAGGGAGTACCAGCTCAGCGTTATGGATGCCCTGACTGGGGTTTACAACCGCCGCTTCTTTGTGGAGTCCTTCAAGAAGGCCGTGGAGAGGGCAAAGAGGAGGGGTGAGAACCTGTCACTCATGATGATAGACCTTAACAATTTTAAAAAGCTGAACGACACATACGGCCATCAGGCTGGGGATGCGGTTCTGAAGGCTTTTGCCCGCATCTTGAAGAACACATTTAGAAAGGAAGATATTGTTGCTAGATTTGGAGGGGATGAGTTTGTGGTTCTCATCCCTGGTGCTACGAAAAAGCAGTGTGAGGAGATGGGGGAAAGGCTTAGAGAGGCTCTTTCCTCCCTCAAGCTGGAGGAATTGGAAGACTTTGGGATGACCATATCCATTGGCTGTGCACAGCTTTCCGAGGTGGGGCACAAGGGGAATGTGGAGGATGCCCTGCTTAAGCTTGCGGATGAGAGGATGTATCAGGATAAAAGGCTTCAGAAAGGGGCTAGGTGAGGGCCTTTTTGCAGGAGCTTAGGGAATCTACTCTATAGGCTATTCCTGTTGGGTTTTTGAGCTTTACCTTGCTCGTGGATAGGGTTTGCACATCAAGCACTGTAAATTCTTTGGCTGCAATTGTTCTTATGCCGCTTTTTTCCTCTACATAGGTCGCTGCCCTGTCAAGCCCCCAAAACACTATTTCTGCTCCAACGTGGGTTGTGACACCAAGCTTCGGTCTTGCTCCTGATAGTATTTCAACCGCCTCATCAAGGCAAAGATGATCCAGCTCTCTTGGGTTGCGGAATGTGGTGCTGATTATAAGGACATCGCATCCTTTGTATGCTCTTCCCATCTCCGGGCAGTACTTCCCGTCTGTCACATATCCCACGCTTGTGCCCTCTGACGAGAATATCAGTCCGTAGGTCTCAACGCCGTGGTGCTGGTGCTTTAGGGCGCTTTTCACAGTTATGCTTCCCAGCCGAATTTCAAAGCTTTCATCTATGGTGTATATGCCCGCAAGGTTGTCTCTGTGGTATCTCATGACCACGGGATCCTCTCCCTCAAGGGCATCTCTGGGTGCTGCGAGTATTCCTCCTGGACTCCAGCCGCCCATGGTCTTTGCCTCAATGAGTGTGTTTATGTCCGCACTGTGGTCTAGGTGCTTGTGGCTAAGGATGAAGGCGTCAATCTTCGCGGGATCAATGCCCGCCTGTATAAGTCTTATGAAAGCTCCCGGTCCCGGATCCACGTGAATCAAAACGCTTTCGTTAAAGACAAGAAAACCTCCCGATGCCCTCTGCTGCTTGAAGGTGATCCTCCTTCCCCCAGCGCATCCCAGAAAGAGCAGCTTCATCTCAGAAGTTCCAGCGCTTTTTCCTTTATGCCCTCTGCCGTAAGTCCCAGCTTTTTCCTCAGGTTTTCCGCCTTTCCGTGGGGGACAAAGGCATCTGGAATTCCAAGACGCCTGCCCTTAAAGGCAACATCCCTTTCCACCAGCAGCTCAAAAACGGCGCTTCCAAATCCTCCGGCAACTGCGTTTTCCTCAACCGTCAGCACTCTGCCGCATGTTGATACCGCATCAAGTATAAGCTCCTCATCCAAGGGCTTCGCAAATCTGGCATTTATAACGGTGCAGGATACGCCTTCCTCTTCTAGGAGCCTGGCTGCATCAAGTGCCCTTTTTACCATGTTGCCTATGGCCACTATTGCGATGTCCTTTCCCTCTTTCAGCACCTCGCCCTTTCCTACGGGTATCTCTTCAAAATCCTCCGGAAGCCCAACACCCTCCGCTTCTCCCTTGGGATACCTTATGGCAAAGGGCCTTCTGTTCTCAAAGGCCGTGTATAGAAGGTGGGCGAGCTCCTCCTCGTCCTTGGGAGCCGCAACCACCATGTTGGGTATGTGTCTTAAGTAGCTTATATCAAAGGCACCGTGATGTGTGGGACCGTCCTCTCCCACAATACCCGCTCTATCCAGGGCAAACACCACCGGCAGCTCCTGAAGCGCCACATCGTGAACCATCTGATCATATGCCCTCTGCAGAAAGGTTGAGTATATGGCGCATATGGGCCTTAAGCCCTCTTTCGCCATTCCCGCTGCAAGAACCACCGCATGCTGTTCAGCTATTCCCACATCAAAGAACCTTTCTGGGAACCTTTCCGCAAACAGGCTCAGTCCCGTTCCATCCGGCATGGCCGCAGTTAAGGCAACTATTTTCTCGTTTTTCTCGGCAAGCTTAACCAGGGACTTGGCAAAGGCCTCGGTGTAGGTGAGAGAGGGCTTCTTTAAAGGCCTTCCCGTTTTTATGTCAAAAGGCCCAACGCCGTGGAACCTACGGGGATCTTTCTCCGCAGGCTCAAAGCCCTTTCCCTTTTTGGTAAGCACATGCACAAGAATGGGCTCTTTTGCCTTCTTCACCTGCCTGAAGGTGGAGATAAGCTCCTTGAGCTTGTGTCCCCTTACCGGTCCCACATACCTGAATCCCAGCTCCTCAAAGAGCACACCGGGAGTGAAAAAGCTCTTGAAGGACTCTTCAGTCTTCTTCAAAAGAGATAAAAACGCCTCTCCCACGGGCTTTGACGAGAGGAGCCTTTTTATCTCCTCCCTTATCTTCAGGTATGAGGGATCGGCGAGCCTTCTTGATAGATAGTGGGACAGTGCTCCCTCTGTGGGAGATATGGAGAACTCGTTGTCGTTTAAAACCACTATAAGGTCCCTTTCTTCGTCTCCTGCGTGGTTGAGGGCTTCCCAGGCGAGCCCTCCTGTGAGGGAACCGTCTCCTATGACGGCGATTACCTTAAAGTCTTCCCCCTTCAGGTCCCTTGCTATGGCTATTCCCAATGCTGCGGAAATGGATGTGCTGGCGTGTCCCGTTCCAAACACATCGTGCTCGCTCTCCGATGGCTTTGGAAAGCCCGAGATCCCTCCGTTTTGCCTGAGGGTTACAAACTCCCTTCTCCTTCCCGTAACTATCTTGTGAACATAGCACTGATGCCCCACATCCCAGATGATCTTGTCCCTTGGCGAGTCAAACACGTAGTGAAGTGCAAGCGTTAGCTCCACAACACCAAGGGAGGGCGCAAGGTGTCCACCCGTCTTTGATACAACCCTGATTATGTAGTCCCTTATCTCCTGTGCCAACTGCTCAAGCTCGCCTATGGAGAGCTCTTTTAGATCCTGTGGAGAGTTTATCTTGGGAAGTATGGCCTCTTTTATCTCTCCCTCATGAGCACAAAATCCGCTAATTCCTTCAGCACCCAGCATTTCTCCTCCTCAAATATACTGAGGGCCTCTTTGGCTTCCTCCACCAGCTTTCTGGCTCTATCCCTTGATCCCTCAATACCCACAACAGACGGATATGTGGCCTTGTTCAGCTCCCTGTCCCTCTTCACAGGCTTTCCCAGTTTCTTCTCATCCCCTATCTCCCCCAGTATATCGTCCACTATTTGAAAGGCCAGCCCCAGCTTCCTCCCGTACTCCGAAAGCCTCTCCACCTCTCTGTGCCCGGCACCTGCGAGAATGGCTCCCGCTTTGAGGGAGACCTCTATCATCTTGGCGGTTTTGTTGAGGTGTATAAATTCAACCTCTTCAAGGGAGTGGGTCTGCTTTCCCTCCGCCTCTATATCCGCAACCTGACCGCCCACCATTCCCCTGGTTCCCGATGCCACCGCTATTTCCTGTATAACGGTCATAATTCTGGCTATGCTGGGATCCGGGTAGGCGCTTACACTGCTTAGGGCCTCAAAAGCAAGGGATAGAAGCCCGTCTCCTGCAAGCACTGCAATGGCCTCTCCAAACACCTTGTGGACCGTGGGCCTTCCCCTTCTGAAGTCGTCATCGTCCATACAGGGAAGATCATCGTGGATGAGGGAGTAGGTGTGGATCATCTCTATGGCGCATGCTGCGGGAAGCACATCCTGAGCCCTGCCTCCTGCAATCTCCGCCGCCGCTATGCAGAGAATAGGTCTTATCCTTTTGCCGCCCGGAAAGAGGGCGTACCTTATGGCTTTATGTATAGTGGAAGGGGGCGTTTCCTCAGGGGGAATGAAGCTATCCAGCCAGTCGTCTATAAGCCTCTTTCTCTCCTCAATATATCCAAAGAGGCGGGAGAACTTCTCCAAGGCTAGTCCTCCTCAAAGGGCTCAAGCCTCTTTGTTCCATCCTCTTCCACTGTGAGCACCTCTATCTTCCTTTCAGCTTCCTCAAGCATCCTCTCGCACATCTTAACAAGCCTCATGCCTTCCTCAAATAGGGCTATGCTTTCCTCAAGATCCACTTCCCCTTCTTCAAGCCTTTTAACTATTTCCTCTATCCTTTTAAGGGCCTCCTCAAACTTCATTTTCTTAGTCCCGACTTTCCGAATCTTTTATGTAGCTCTTCATATATTTTCACAGGCGCTATGTCAAAATAGCCCAGTGCTACAAGCACGTGGTAGAATAGGTCCGCCACCTCATATACTATCTCATCGGGATTTTTGTTCTTGCAGGCGATAATAACTTCTGAGGCTTCCTCTCCTACCTTCTTTAGTATCTTGTCCAGCCCTTTTCTGAACAGAAGGGCCGTGTAGGAGTCCTCCCTTTCAGGAGTGGCTTTTCTTTCCAGAATAACCTCATAAACCCTCTCCAGAATAGAGCAGTTGATGGGATAGATATCTTCCCTATACGCTTTTTCAATCTCTCTTCCCTCAATATCCCTGAAGAAGCAGCTTTTATGGCCTGTGTGGCATGCCGGTCCTTTGGGCCTTACCTTAAGCAAAATGGCGTCTCCGTCGCAGTCTATACTTACGCTTTCCACCTCCATTACATTTCCAGACTCCTCTCCCTTCATCCAGAGCCTCTGCCTCTTTCTTGAGTAGAAGTGGGCCTTTTTGGTGTTCAGGGTTCTTTCAAGGGCCTCTTTGTTCATATAGGCCAGCATGAGCACCTCTCCCGTTTCCGCATCCTGCACAACGGCGGGAACAAGCCCCTTCTCATCCCATTTTATCTGCATCTTCTTCCTCCCTTTTGTTTTTAAACGGGCCCAAGCCACGTGGAGGGCAGAGGTTCCTCCGGCGCCTCCAGTATGTAGCCAACGAGCTCATTTATCAACCTTTCCTTGTCCCTTGGCAGAGTGGCTTTTATGGGAACAAGGTTGGATACGTGATTGGACCTGAAGACGGTTTCCACGTTTATATCCTCCACAAATGCCAGCATCTCCTTCATTATCCCTCTGTAGGTGGGAATCTTGAACATTCCCTTCTTGGCCTGAAAGTGAAGCACCGTTTTCGGTATGAGCATAAGGGTAAGGGCCGCTGTGTAGTGAGGAGCCGTTTCGTTAACGATCCTTGCGGATTCCTTTGCGTGCTCAAGCCATAGATCCCTTTCTCCAAGCCCCAGAACAAAGGTGGTGGACAGGGTGAAGCCCGCTTCTTTTGCCCTGTTGAGGGCCTCTACTATCTGGCTGTGGGTTACTCCTTTTTTAACCATTTTAAGCACCTTGTCGGATCCGCTTTCCACGCCGATGTAGAGCAGCTGTAGTCCCGCCTCCCTTATTCTTTTCAGCTCCTCATTGCTCTTTTCCAGAATGTTCTGAGGAGTGGCGTAGGTGCTTACTCTCTCAAGACACGGAAAGGCCCTGTATAGAGCCTCCAGTATCTTGAGCATGTGATCTTCGGGTAGGCACAGAGGATCTCCGTCTGCCAGAAACGCCCTCCTAACGAAGGGATACTCCCTTGATGCCCAATCTATCTCCTCAAGCACCTCCTCAATGGGCCTTATGCGGAACCTTTTGGTCTTGTACATGCCGCAGAAGGTACACCTATTATAGGAGCATCCGATGGTGACCTGAAGTATCAGGGATTTTGCCTCGCTTGGGGGCCTGAAAACCGGTTCCTCATACCTCAATATTTTACACCTCAGGTGTCTATTCTGTTCACAAGTCTCTGGCCCAAGGCGGATAGTCCCGCCACCGGGATTGAAGAGGCAATAACGGGATTTATAATACCCGCCTTTCCAGCAAAGGCAAATGAGAAGTATATCCCGTAAACTAAAAGTGCCATGAATATGCCCTTTACAAATGCTGTAGCCACCTGCCCTTTTCTTGGTTCCGATATACCTAGGGGAAATGCGAGAATCACTATAATGATGGGAAATAGGGACAGAAACAGCCTATTGCAAAGCTCCTGGAGGTATCTGGTGTTTCTTATGCCTTCTCTGTTAAGCTCCTTCACAACTGCAACCAGCTCTTCCAGGTTCATCTCCTCAAGCACCTTTTTCCTTCCCATTATCTCATATGGAGGAGGCAAAAACTTCAGATACACCACCCACTTCTTCTTGAAGGTTGAAACTCCTCTAATCTTCCACATTTGCACCCTGTAGGCCTTCCACTTCCCCTTTGTCCAAAAGGCCTTATTGGCAAATATAATAGTTGTAGTGCCATTCTCGCTTTTGAAGCATTTGAGGTTGCTTATGCTCTTTTTTCTTCCGCTGAAGTAGCCTATGTAGCACGTGAATCCCTCATTCTTTATCCACATCTTAACGGGCTTTGTCCTCCTCTTTTTTTTCTTCCCTTTTATCTTGATCTCCACCGTATCTATATATTTGCTGAATAGAGGGGGGGCTATGAACATGGCATTTATCCCTAGAAGAATGGAAAGCACGGCGGCTTCAACCACAAGCGGCTTCAGGAAAACCTTTAGCTTTATCCCAAGGGAACGCAAGATTACCGGTTCCAGGTTCTTTGAAGATATGGCCATAAAAAGTATGGTTGAAAGAAGAATGGCTATAGCCCCCAGCTCTTTCAGCCCAGACGGAAGCCTGTAAAGGGCTGCTATAAATGCGTAATAAACTGGTACCTTGTTCTCTATGGCATCATCAACAATGTCCAGAAAGGCTATTAGCGTGTAAACCACAGACAGAGACACAAGCACTAGAGCAAGGATCTTTGCGTGCTCTTTGTAGATGTACTTTTCAAATATCTTTGGCTTATACCGCATCGCTCCTCTTGAGGTAGAGATAGCACCCTACGGCTCCAAAGACAAAGTTGGGCATCCACACCGCCAAAAAGGCAGGAACTCCTTCATACACCAGGTTTTGAGTAAAGGAGAGCATGGAGTAGTAGCCCACAAAGAGTCCTATGGACACTATAATAGAGCTCCACTTGCTCTCCCTGTGAAAAGTTATGGATAAGGGTATAGCCAAGAGGCAGAATATCAGTGGCGTGAATGCCAAGGAGAAGCGCTTGTTCAAGTGTATCAGTATATCATATCTTTTGCTCTTCTTTTTTGTCCTTCTAAGCCTTCTTAGCACTTCTGATATTGTCAGTTCCTTTTTTGTGGCTTTCTTAAAGAACTCCCCGAGGCCCAATCCTATTGTCTGGCTCAGCTTAGAGAAGCTCAGGATTTCGCTTTTCCCTCCTCTAAACACCACGATGCTCTTTCCCTTTTCCAGGACCACCTTTAGATTTCCCGAAAGGTCCCTTTCTATTTTTGCCTTTTTTGCTTTTATGAGGATACTTTTGCTTTTATCCCTCAGATCGTAAATGGTAACATCCTTTAGCCAGTCTCCTTCAATGCTCTTTGCGTAAACCGTTACCCCGTCCATTATCTCCGAAAAGGTGCCGGGGATCACTCCGTAGTTTTTGTTCTTCAGCATTATCTGGACTGCCGTTGCCTTGAGGGTCCTGTATCCCCAGGGAACAATATACAGGTTTAGGATAAGGCATATTATGCTCAGCACTACTCCTCCTACAATGGGAGCAACGGTGAGCCTTTTGGTGGGGATTCCTAGGCTTTTAAAGGCAATGATTTCTGAGTCCACGGAAAGCCTGTTGAAAGCTATGGAGCAGGCTACAAGATAAGCTGCTGGTATAACGAAGCTTGACGAGGATATGAGCGCTGCCACTACGAGAAAGACAACAAGAACGGGGGACTCTGAGGTGAACATGAGGGACACTATGTCAAACATCCTGGACAGTATTATGATAACTGCCACTACTAGGAAGGCTATGGAAAAGGGAGACGCTATTTCGGAGATTATGTATAGGTCGGCCTTTTTCACCTTTCCACGGTGTAGGTTTTGCTCAGGGTTTCGTGTAGGGGGTGTGCTGTTAGGATAAAGAGGGGAAAGAGGATGGCTCTTAAAAGTGCCTTCCAAAAGCCGGGGACATTTCCCCTTTCGTCAACCACCTCTATTCCTAAGGCCCACTTACCAACTGTGGTGCCCCCGAGGCCTTCCATGCTGGAAAAATAGCTGACAAATAACCAGAAAAAACCTATCTTTGCCCCTATAGTGTAGAGTATAAGCTGTAGCTCATTGAGCAGCACAAGATCTATAACAAAAGCTATCACTCTTTTGGTTCCACCTGCCCTTCTATATATTATATCCACCATCATTTTGCTTCTCCTGTTAAAGCGCTTAGCCTGAATATCCCTTTTGGTATTGGCTTGTTGAACTCAACCTTAGTAAACCTTAAAATCGTTCTGTTTCCAGCACTATCCAGAACAACTATGCTTTTTACATTGAGATTGTTGTCAAAGTTCACCTGTATGGATTTTACCTGTGAGTCACCTTTGGGAAAGAGCAAGAGGGTGTTCTTTTTTTCTTTAAGGCTGAAGTTTTCTTTAAGACGCTTCGGGTCTGTCAAGAGCTTTTTATAAACACTTGCAAAGGGGAAGGTACCCTCTTGAATCTGCTGGCTAAACGGGTCGTATATGTAGATTCTGTTTCCAACGGTTAGCACCACCTGCTCATCGGGGGGCTTGTAGTCCCACCTGCTTTTGTCGTCTGCTATCCAGAAGCTGCCCTGAAAGGTTTTGGTTCTTCCGTCGGGAAATATGGCTGTCTGAATAAAGCTGCCCGATATGGTGTTCACATTTCTGTAGTGTTTCACAACGAGATCTAGCAGGTTACTACCACTTGCTAGGGAACTAAAGCTCAGAATCAGTATCGCCAAAAAGATCAGTTTCCTTTTCATAGTTTTCAAACTTTGTGTACTCTTTTATAAAGGTGAGCTCCACAACTCCCGTTGGGCCATTCCTCTGCTTTCCTATTATTATCTCTGCCACATTAGGTTTGGGCGTGTTTTTGTTGTAAACCTCATCTCTGTATATGAAAATCACCACATCTGCGTCCTGCTCAATG
>JALVZS010000030.1:3408-13703 GCA_027022065.1 bacterium | reverse complement strand
AACTTTTTGGTGGATCTCTGTGGCATTGATAACGGCGTTGAGAGCAAGCCAAGGTTTACGGTGGTCTACTTCTTACGCAACATGGATACAAAAGAGCAGCTCCGCCTCAAGGTGGATGTAGACTCCAAGGTAGACACAGTGTCCGATGTGTGGCCTACCGCCAACTGGCACGAGCGTGAAGTTTACGACATGTTCGGTATAGAGTTTGAGGGACATCCCGATTTGGAGAGGCTGTATCTTCCCGACGACTTTGAGGGGCATCCCCTGCGCAAGGACTATCCCTTAAGGGGGCTGAACCCTGATAAGAACATGTACGAGGGCGGAGTAAAGACCAAGATTAAGCCCTCAAGACCTGATACCACTATACTCAACATGGGGCCCCAACACCCCTCCACCCACGGCGTTTTGAGGATGGTGCTGGAGCTGGAGGGGGAGACCATAGTAAACGCATGGCCCATGGTGGGATACCTCCACAGGGGAACGGAGAAACTTGCGGAGTACAAAACCTACCACCAGGTTATTCCCCTTACCGATAGATTGGATTATCTGGCTCCTCCTTCCAACAACCTTGCCTATCTTCTTGCAGTTGAAAAGCTTTTGGGCATAGAGCCCCCTCCAAGGGCCAAGTATATAAGGATAATTCTGGTGGAGCTTGCTAGGATAGCCAGCCACCTCATCTGGCTGGGAACTCATGCCATGGATATAGGTGCCGCCACGGTCTTCCTCTACGCCTTTAAGGAGAGGGAAAAGATATACGACATATGGGAGATGGTGGCAGGGGCCAGGTTCCACCAGAGCTACTTCAGGATAGGCGGGGTAAGGGAGGATGTGCCGGAGGACTTTATCCCTGCCGTAAAGAGATTTTTGGATGAGTTTCCCAAGACGCTGGATGAGTGTGACGGACTGCTTACCAACAACAAGATATGGAGGGTGAGGACTGAAGGGGTGGCAGTCCTCTCAAAAGAGGATGCCATAAGATACGGTGCCACAGGCCCTGTTTTGAGAGGCTCTGGTGTTAAGTGGGACCTTAGGAAGGCCTATCCCTATGCGGGCTACGATGAGTTTAATTTTGAGATACCTGTGGGCCAAAACGGCGATACCTTTGACAGGTACCTTGTGCGCATGGAGGAGATGAGGCAGAGCAGGGAGATTATCCTGCAGGCCATTCAGAGGTTTCCCGATGGACCCATACAGACCGAGCCTGGGAAGTACGGCTTCCCGCCTGTGAAGGAGGTCAGGGGAGATAGGGCGAACATAGAGGCGCTAATTCACCAGTTTAAGCTGGTGATAGAGGGAGTGAGGCCTCCCAAAGGCGAGGTTTACCATGCCGTTGAGGCTCCCAAGGGAGAGCTCGGCTTCTACATCGTAAGCGATGGCTCGCCCAAGCCCTACAGGATGCACATAAGGTCGCCGTCTCTTATAAATCTCCAGGCCCTTCCAATTATGATAAAGGGCCTGAAGGTGGCGGATGTGGTCACCGCCATTGGAAGTATAGACATTGTGCTCGGTGAGGTGGACAAGTGAGAGCGGTTATAGATAAAGAGTTTGTGAGTGAGGCTACATGGAACAAGATACAGGACCTCATGAGCAGGTATCCCGATAGGCGCTCCGCACTGCTACAGGTGCTTCATGCGGTGCAGGACGAAAAGGGCTATCTGGACATGGAGGCCATTAAGTGGATAGCCAAGCTCTTTAAGCTTCCCCCTGCCGAGGTCTATTCTGTGGCCAGCTTTTACACTATGTTCAACCTCAAGAAGGTGGGTAAATACCTCATTCAGGTGTGCACCAACATCTCCTGCATGATAAACGGTGCTGAGGATATAGTGAGGCACATAGAGAAAAAGCTCGGAATAAAGGTGGGAGAGACCACACCTGACGGAAAGTTCACCCTCATAACGGTGGAGTGCCTTGGCTCCTGCGGCAAGGCTCCTGCCATGATGATAAACAAGGACTACTACGAGAACTTAACGCCTGAGAAGGTTGACGCCATACTGGATAGCTTGAAGTGAGGTGCCGTAATGGGCGAGTACAAACTATTGCTTGCCAATGTGGATAAGCCCGATTCGGAGAAGTTGGAGACCTACAGGAAATCTGGGGGTTACGAGAGGCTACGCAAGGCCCTGTTTGAGATGAAGCCTGAGGAGATAGTGGAGGAGGTTAAAAAGTCTGGGCTAAGGGGGCGTGGAGGAGCGGGCTTCCCCACGGGATTGAAGTGGAGCTTTGTTCCCAAAACCGATGAACCCAAGTACCTGGTCTGCAACGCCGATGAGGGAGAGCCTGGCACGTTCAAGGACAGGGTGATTATAGAGAAGGATCCCCACTTACTACTTGAGGGTATAGCCATATCCGCCTACGCCATAGGTGCCCACGAGGCCTTCATATACATCAGGGGGGAGTACGAATACGGTGCTCAGGTTCTGGAGAGGGCCATAAAGGAGGCTGAGGAGGCGGGCATCTTAGGCCCTAATGCCATGGGTTCTGGATATGATATCAAGATAACGGTTCACAGGGGAGCAGGCGCCTATGTCTGCGGTGAGGAGACGGCCCTCTTAAACTCCCTTGAGGGAAGAAGGGGCCATCCTAGGATAAGGCCTCCTTTCCCGGCTTCTAAGGGTCTCTATCAGCATCCCACAGTTATAAACAATGTGGAAACCCTTGCCACTGTTCCTTTCATAGTGGAAAGGGGCGGAGATTGGTATGCATCCCTTGGCACGGAGAAGAGCAAGGGAACAAAGCTCTTCTCCATAAGCGGACATGTGAATAAGCCCGGTGTTTATGAGCTTGAGCTAGGAACGCCTTTTGAGGAGCTGATCTACGAGATCGCCGGTGGAATAAGGGAGGGAAGGAAGCTTAAGGCTGTAATTCCCGGCGGTTCTTCAACTCCTATGCTCACAGCAGACGAAATAAAAGGGGTTAAGTTAGACTACGAAAGCCTTCAGGCTGCGGGTTCCATGCTGGGCTCTGGCGCTGTGATAGTGATGGACGAGACCACATGCATAGTCAAGGCTGTTTACAGGATGGCCAAGTTCTACGCCCATGAATCCTGTGGTCAGTGTACCCCTTGTAGAGAGGGAACTCGCTGGATGGTTCAGATACTTTCTAGGATCGTGAACGGCAAAGGGCGCATGGAGGACCTGGACGTCCTTCTGGATATGAAGAACATCATGGGAGGCAACTGCCTCTGTCCTCTTGGTGATGCGGCTTTGGGTCCTCTTATCAGCGGAATAACCAAGTTTAGAGATGAATTCGTTGAGCATATAAAAACAGGCAGATGCCCTTTAGGAGGTTAACCGTTGGGTATGGTCAAGGTTACCATAGATGGCATAACCGTTGAGGTTCCTGAGAACGCCACTATTCTTCAGGCTGCCATGAAGGCGGGGGTGGATATCCCCTACTTCTGTTACCATCCCTATCTAAAACCTGCGGGTCTTTGCCGTATGTGTCTTGTTGAGGTTGAGGGTATGCCCAAGCTTGCCCCTGCCTGTGTTACCCAGGTAAGGGACGGGATGGTGGTTAGGACCAATACGGAGAGGGTGAAGAAGGTAAGGGAAGGCATAGTGGAGTTCCAACTTCTCCACCATCCTTTGGATTGTCCCATATGTGATCAGGCAGGCGAGTGCTACCTTCAGGATATAACCTTCCGCTACGGAAGGGCTACCAGCCGCTTTGTGGATGAAAAAGAGCTTTATCCCACAAAGTTTTACGGGCCCTTAATCGTTCATGAACAGTCAAGGTGTATTCTTTGTAAGAGGTGCGTGCGCTTCTGCACAGAGGTGCTCAACGGGGCGGACTGGAATGTTTACTGGAGGGCTGCTCATTCCCTCATCGGGTCCTACGAAAGCGACAAGGTAGCCAACTACTTTACCTGCAACCTTGTGGAGGTTTGTCCCGTTGGAGCCATTACATCCAGGCTTTACCGCTACAAGACTAGGATATGGAAGCTTGAGTTTACGAGGAGTGTTTGTGAGCACTGCGAGATGGGTTGCTCACTGGACCTTGGCGTAAGAGAGAATCAGCTCTTTAAGATAAAGCACCGCATGGCCGACCCCTCTCCCTGGATCTGCGACAAGGGCTACTACGCCTTTGACTATGTGAACCATGCCGAGAGAATCCTTTATCCGCTGGCGAGGCAGGAGAACAAAATGGTTTCTGTAGAGGTTGAGGATGCGGTTTCATCCATAGCGGATAAGCTTAAGAACTACGGAGAGGGGGAGGTGGCATTTATACTGTCTCCAAGCCTCTGCCTAGAGGATGCAGCGGCCGTTTCTTCCATGGCAAAAGCCGTTAAAGGGCTTGTGGACTACAGGGTTTACGGCGAGGATTACCTGCCGGTGAAAGGAAATGTTTCCGACATAGAGGATGTGGAGAGTGCCAAGGCAGTGCTCGTGGTGGGAGGCGATGTAGCGGTATCCCATCCCGTTTTAGCCCTTTCTATCCTTAAGGCTAAAAACGCAGGCGCTAAAGTGGGAGTGCTTTCTGCCCACGACATATTTTTGGGAGAGAGGGTTGATGTATTTTCCCTGCTTCCTGCAGGCAGTGAAGAACCTCTCATCAAAGAGCTACTTGATGGCAATGTGGATGCTATTCCTGATCTTTCCGATGAGGAGAGAAGCTGCCTGAAGGATATGCTTTCTGGAGAGCTGTTGCTTGTGGCTGGTGTTAGGGCCTCTTCTGCTTTAAGGGCTGCTATTTACTCCAGGTCTAAAGAGAAGGGATGGAAGTACCTATTCCTTGACAGGGGATGCAATGCCAAGGGCCTTTACAGTGCCGGTGCCTATTCTGAAGGGGTTGGAGAGATACTTAACAGGGTGAAGGAGGGCAAGGTTAAAGCTTTGGTTGTGGCAGGTGTGGATCTCTTCAATACCTATCCCAACGGCTCTCTGGTTAAAGAGGCCCTTGAAAGTGCGGAGTTCCTCGTAGTGATGGACCTCTTCTTCCATGATACAGCCATGTATTCAGACTTCTTCTTGCCCATAACGAGCTTTGCCGAAGATGGCGGAAGCGTGGTGGACCTCTTCTGGAGAGTTAGAAGAAGGAATCCAGCTATGCAGCCTAAGGGCCTTTCCCGTCCAGTTAGAGACTGGCTCGCTCTTATAGGTGAGGCCATGGGTGCAGATGTGGACTCTCAGGGACAGGTTGCCGAGACCGGTTGGGATCCTCTTCAGGCCAAGGCAGAACTGCTTGAGGTTAAGGGGAATACCGTTGCCCTTGTGGAGCATGCATTCTACAGGTCGGCGAGGTATGCCTCCTGGTGCTCCAGATTCTCGGAGGTGGCAGAGTCTCCTTGTGCATATATATCCGAGGATGATGCAAAGGCCTTGGGTGTTTCAGATGGGGATAAGGTTTTGGTTTCTGGTAAGGGGGGCAAGTTTGAGTTTGTGGCCAAGGTAAGGGAAGGACAACCTAAAGGCAGTATCGTGATAGATGCGGGCTTTGATAGATTCCCGGTAACTCTTCTTTTGAACGGTTCGTGGGTTGCACCAGTGGAGCTAAGAAAGGCTTGAGGTGGGGCAATGGTTGAGATTGTGATAGTAACCATCGTAAAGCTTCTGATTTACTTCGGGATAATGCTTCTTTTTGTTGCATACGGTACCCTTGCAGAGAGAAAGGTTGCGGGACACATCCAAGACAGGCTGGGTCCCTATCACTGTGGACCTCACGGCATTCTCCAGCCTCTTGCGGATGGAATAAAGCTCTTCTTTAAGGAAGATATTGTGGCAAGCGCTTCTGACAAGTTTGTGTACTTTCTGGCACCTGCCCTAGCCGTGGTGCCGCCGGTTTTGGTGCTTGCCGTTATACCCATTGGAGATTCCATAACCATAGGTGGCAAAACCATTCCGCTTGCTGTTGCCGATGTGAACATAGCCCTTCTGTACTTCTTGGGTGTTACCTCTCTTACCGTTTACGCCATTATGCTTGGCGGATGGGCTGGAAATTCTAAGTATCCCCTGTTGGGCGGGTTGAGGTCTGCTGCCCAGTTCATAAGCTACGAGCTCATACTGGGACTCTCTATAATTGGCGTGGTTATGCTGGTGGGCTCTTTCAACCTTATAGACATAGTGAGATACCAGAAGGATATGTGGCTTGTTATAAAGCAGCCCGTTGCCTTTATAACCTACATGATAGCGGCTATAGCGGAGCTTAACAGGGCTCCCTTTGATTTACCTGAGGCGGAATCTGAGCTTGTAGGTGGATACCACACCGAGTACAGTAGCATGAAGTTTGCCCTCTTCTTCCTCGGCGAGTATGCAAACATGGTGGTTTCCTCTGCTATAGCAACGGCACTCTTTCTCGGTGGCTGGTATGCCCCCGTTCACTGGCTTTCATTTATTCCAGGGCCCATTTGGTTCCTGATCAAGACATTTGCCCTGTTCTTCTTCATGCTCTGGATAAGGTGGACCTACCCCAGGCTGAGATACGATCAGCTCATGGGTATGTGCTGGCGCTTTCTCATGCCCGTAACGCTGCTTAACATACTCGGGACGGGGCTCTTTGTGATACTGAAGAACGGAGGTCTGTAATGGTAGGGCCTTTACTTAAGGGACTGAGGATCACCTTTACGCACCTATTTAAGCCTGCTTTTACGGTTAAGTATCCCTACGAAAAGCTGGATGTCCATCCCAGATGGAGGGGCAAGCACGTTCTAAAGGTGGATGAAGAGGGTAGGGAGAAGTGCTGTTACTGTGGTCTTTGTGAAGCGGTTTGTCCTGCCAACGCCATAAGGATATATGGAGAGGAGGCCCCGCCTGAGAAGTCCGATGTGGGCAAAATTGCTGCCATTTACGAGATAGATTACAGACGCTGTATATTCTGCGGATTCTGTGAGGAGGCATGCCCCAGAGGGGCTATTGTTCTTACTCCTTACTATGAGCTTGCCGAGCCTGAGAGGGAGAAGTTGCTTAGGACCAAGGAAGACTTGCTGGAGAAGAGGTAGAAGATGGGTGCGGATGTGCTACATATCATTATAGCAGTCTTTTTAGGGCTTCTCATACTTGTTTCTGCTTTAGGTGTGGTCTTTCTGAAAAATCCGGTGCACTCGGCCCTTTCCCTTCTTGCTAATCTGTGCATAACGGCCATTATGTATGTGGCTCTTCTTTCTGCTCCCTTTGTGGCCATTGTTCAGGTAATCGTTTACATGGGTGCAGTTGTTGTATTCGTGCTGTTTGTTATTATGCTCATGGACATAAGGCCTGCAGATATAACGGAGCGATTCCTCACTCCGAGACTGTTCTTATCCCTAGCCGCTGTTGTGGTCTTTGCGCTTCAGATGCTCTTTGTGGTGGCCACGGTTAAGGGAGGCTGGATACCTACAAAGTATGTGCATGCAGGGGATTTGGCGAAGCTGCTGTTTACCAAATACGCTTTACTTTTTGAGCTTGTCTCTGTGCTTATCTTTGCTGCGGCTGCTGGAGCTGTGGCGCTGGCCAAGAAAAGGATGTAGGGGTGTGAGCTATGGTGATGGGCCTCATATTTGCCATTGGAGTGATTACCTTCTGCATAGGGGCTTTGGGGGTTCTTATTAGGAAGAACGCCGTGGTTATGTTTTTGTGCATAGAGCTTATGCTTAACGGTGCCAATATGCTTTTCATGGCCGTTTCAAAGTTTAAGGGATTGATAGAAGGGCAGGTTGCCGTTCTCTTCATCATGGCTGTTGCCGCTGCCGAGGCGGCTATAGGTATGGCCATAATCACCGCTTTTTATAGACGTCGTGGTGGGATTGAGGTTGATAAGGCCGAGCTTTTGAAGTGGTAGGAGGAGGAAGATGCGAGACCTGATACTGGCTGTAGTTTTTATACCTCTGATTGGAGCTGCCATAAACGGAATATTCTGCTGGAAGACTAGGAGAAAGGCTCACTATATAGCGGTGCCGGCCATAGCCATTCCCGCTGTTATCTCCCTTTATCTTCTGGTTAAGGTAGCCCAGGGCTACCACTTTGACGATGTGCTTTACTGGTGGATAGCCATAGGGGATTTTAGGGTTCCCATAGGCTTTCTGCTTGATGAGCTTTCTGTGGTAATGCTGGTTACCGTTACCTTCATCTCCACATGGATACACATATACTCCATAGGCTACATGGATCACGAACCTGACATCTCTTACGCCAGGTACTTCACCTATCTAAACCTCTTTGTCTTCTTTATGCTAGTTCTAGTTATGGCCAACAACTACCTTTTAATGTTTGTGGGGTGGGAGGGAGTAGGCCTCTGCTCTTACCTGCTCATAGGCTACTGGTATGAGAAGATGTCTGCGGCAAATGCGGGTATGAAAGCCTTTATTACCAATAGAGTGGGAGACTTCGGCTTCACTATAGCACTTTTCCTCATCTATAAGCATTTGGGTTCCTTGATATTCCACGATGTTTTTGCCCGTGCCCATGAGCTTTCCGTTCCCCTGGCTACCTTGATAACGCTTTTGCTCTTCACAGGAGCTACGGGTAAGTCTGCTCAGATTCCTCTTTATGTCTGGCTTCCCGATGCTATGGAGGGTCCCACACCCGTATCCTCCTTGATCCATGCGGCAACCATGGTAACCGCAGGCGTCTACATGATCGCCAGATCTCATGTGCTTTACAATCTCGCTCCCTTTACAATGGAAGTTGTGGCGGTTGTGGGTGTGATAACCGCATGGTTTGCCGCGTCTATGGCCCTTGTTAACAACGACCTTAAGAGGGTTCTTGCCTTCTCAACCATAAGTCAATTGGGCTATATGTTTGTGGGAGTAGGCGTGGGCGCCTATGCCGCAGGTATATTCCACCTGTTCACCCATGCCTTCTTCAAAGGGCTCATGTTCCTCTGCGCCGGTTCTGTTATGCATGCCCTTCACGGTGAGTTAAACATGCAGAAGATGGGCGGACTTTTGAAGAAGATGAAGATAACGGGCATCACCTTCATAGTGGGTGCCCTTGCCATATCGGGTGTCCCTCCCTTTGCAGGCTTCTGGTCCAAGGACTCCATACTTCACCACGCCTTCGTTGAGGGGCACAAGTTCGTGTGGCTTGTGGGCACCATCACTGCGGGTATGACGGCATTTTACATCTTCAGGCTCATATTCCTCACCTTCTTCGGAGAGCCTAGAGATAAAGAGCTTTACGAACATGCCCATGAGAATCCACCTGTAATGACCATCCCCATGATTGTTCTTGCCATAGGCTCTGCTTTTGCAGGACTCTTTGCCCTTGCTCCAGGTGGGGGCTTTGAGGGCTTTGTTAATAGAATCATGCACGCCGGTCATGAGGCTGCTGTTCACGCCGCCCATGGAGAGGGAGGAGCTGGAGGGCTGATTGTTATCTCTGTGGCAGTGGCTCTAATAGGTATCGGCATAGCTTACCTCATGTATATCAAGCGCACTCCTGATCCTGTGGAGATGGCTCAAAGGTTTAGACCTATTTATCTTGTGCTTTACAACAGGTACTGGGTGGACGAGCTTTACTTTGCCTTCTTCATAAATCCCACTGTGGGCATATCCAGGCATGTGCTTTGGAAGATAGTGGATGTTGGCATAATAGACGGTATTGTAAATGGCGTTGCTAGGCTGTGCTCCCTTATAGGTGCTGGCGTTAGAAAGCTGCAAACGGGCTTTATTCCGGATTATGCCTGGTTCATCCTTGCAGGAATTATTGTTGTTTGCGGCATTAAAATTCTCTTCTGAGGGGTTGTGAGATGATGGTGCACTTTCCCATACTCACGGTTTTGACCTTCTTCCCTCTGGTGGGCGTTCTCATCATAGCCTTCATTGACAGGGAAAATGTAAACGTTATTAGATGGACCGCATTTGTGATCTCTTTGATAGAGTTCTTTATCTCTGTTCCTCTCTATTTTGGCTTTAAGCTGGGAACTGCTGAGTTCCAGTTTGTGGAGTACCATCCATGGATAAAAGCATGGGGTGCATCATATCATTTGGGGATTGACGGTATATCCCTTTTCCTGGTGCTCCTTACCACCTTCCTCACAGTGCTCAGCATCCTGGCCTCCTGGACCATTGAAAAAAGGGTTAAAGAGTACATGATATCCTTCCTCTTTCTTGAAACCACAATGATAGGCGTTTTCGTAGCCCTAGATGTGCTACTCTTCTACATCTTTTGGGAAGTTATGCTCATTCCCATGTTCCTGCTCATAGGCGTCTGGGGTGGTCCGAGAAGGGTATATGCGGCCATAAAGTTCTTCCTGTATACCATGGCCGGTTCAGTTCTTATGCTTGCCGCTATCATCTATCTTTACTGGAACCACTACAAGGTTACGGGTATGCTTTCCTTTGACCTTTTGGATCTTTTGAAAACCCCTGTGCCCCATTCTAT
>JALVZS010000030.1:0-3398 GCA_027022065.1 bacterium | reverse complement strand
GGCTATTCTTAGCCTTTGCTGTGGCCTTCGCAATAAAGGTGCCTATGTGGCCCTTCCATACATGGCTTCCGGATGCCCACGTTGAGGCTCCTACGGCAGGTTCCGTAATTCTTGCTGGCGTTCTCCTTAAGATGGGAACCTACGGATTCATGAGATTTTGCATGCCCTTCTTCCCCGCTGCTGTTCAGAAGTTCACACCGCTTTTCCTCACACTCGCCGTAATAGGCATAATTTACGGTGCCCTGGTGGCCCTTGTGCAGGAGGATATAAAGAAGCTTGTGGCCTACTCCTCGGTTAGCCACCTAGGCACCTGTATGCTTGGTCTCTTTGCTCTGAACCTGCAGAGCGTTTCAGGTAGCCTTTTACAGATGATAAACCATGGTATTTCCACAGGTGCCCTATTTCTGCTTGTGGGAATGATTTACGATAGGCGCCATACAAGGCTTATAAAGGAGTACGGCGGCATAGCCAAGGTTATGCCCATATACGCCACCTTCTTCATGATAACCGCCTTCTCTTCCTGTGGTCTGCCGGGTCTCAACGGCTTTGTGGGAGAGTTTCTGACGCTTGTTGGCACCTTTAAGAGCTATCCCATATTTGCCGTGCTTGGTGCCACTGCAACCATACTTTCTGCGGCTTACCTGCTTTGGATGTATAAGAGGGTCTTTTTCCAGGCTCTTACCAATCCTGCCAATTTAAAGCTCAAGGATCTAAACTTTAGGGAGATATTCATAATGCTGTGCATCGTTATCCCTATGTTCTGGATAGGGCTCTATCCCAGGCCTTTCCTTGACAGGATGAAGCCTTCTGTTGAGGCATTCATAAGGCTTTCAAAGGGGCAAACAACCGCTGTTGCCCTTTATCATAGACCTGAACTTCGCGATGTTGTGAAGATTGAGGATTGAGGGGAGGCGTCATGGAGGCTGTGGTATCCACAAGGGATCTGTGGTTGACTCTTCCAGAGATAGTGGTGCTTGCAACGGCATGTATAGTTCTCATAGTTGACGCTTGGGGGAAGGGAAGGGAGAGCTTTCTCAACATACTAAGCGCAATAGGGCTTGTTCTGGCCCTTGTGTTTAACTTCTGGATGTTTGGCAATCACGGAAGCGCCTTTGCAGGTCTCATCTTCAGGGATAAGTTTGCATACTTTTCAAACTTCATTTTTATCTTCTGCGCCCTTGTAACCTGCTTCTATGCCAGAGACTATCTCCTAAGAGAGGGTAGAAACTACGGAGAGTTTTACGGCCTCGTAATGTTCGCGGCCCTCTCCATGATGTTTCTTGCGTCATCTGCCAATCTTATCACTTTCTTCCTCTGCCTGGAGCTTGTTTCTGTGAGCCTTTATGCCCTTGCAGGATTTGTCCGCGAAAGGGATGCTTGTGTTGAGGCCGCCCTTAAGTACTTCATAGTTGGTGCCTTTTCTGCCGCCTTTTCTGTGGTGGGAATGGCCTTCCTGTTCTATGCCTCTGGAAGCCTTGATGTGGCAAATATTGCCGCCGCAAAGCCTAGTGTGGCGCTTGTGATTGGTTTTGTGCTTTTTGCCGTGGCCATGTTCTTCAAGCTTTCTGCTGCTCCCTTCCACATATGGGCGCCGGATGTTTATCAGGGTTCTCCCTCCCCCGTTACGGGATTCATGATGACTGCAGCTAAAGCGGCTATATTCATCTTCATTGTGAGGTTCTTCCTCGTTGCCTTTGCCTCCAACCAGCAGTTGTGGCTGCCTGTGGTTCTCTTTGTCTCTGTGGTCTCCATGCTTGTGGGCAACTTTGCAGCCATTAGGCAGAACGATGTTAAAAGGCTACTTGCCTACTCATCCATAGCCCATGCGGGATACGCCCTTGTTGCAGTAGCTGCGGGAACAAAGCTGGCGGCAGCGGCTTTGGTCTATTATGCTGTGGCCTATTGCCTTATGAACCTTGGTGCTTTTGCGGTTATAAGCGTTCTTGCGGGAAAGAACGAGGAGTATGCCTCTTTGGATAAACTGCAAGGTGTTGCCGTGGAGCATCCTGTGCTTGCGGCTGCTTTATCTGTCTTTCTCTTTTCCCTTTCCGGGATGCCTGGAACCGTGGGCTTTATGGGCAAGTTCTACGTGTTTGCTGCTGGTATGAAGGCTGGACTTTACTGGCTTGTGGTGTTTGCCCTTATAAACTCTGCCATAGCTGCTTACTACTACCTTAAGGTGGTTTACTACATGTTTATGAGAGAGCCAAAAGAGAGCATTCCCGTAAATGTTGGGGTGGCTACGGGCATAGTTGTGCTGCTTCTGGTGGTTTTGGTTATACAGACGGGAGTGGTTCCGGGCTCTCTCTATCAGGCTATAGTGGCCAGCCTGCCGTAGGGCTGGCCTTTTCCCTATGGCGGGGAGAAGGTGGGCGTTCTTTTTAACAATTTCCCTAATTTTGCACTTTTTAATCCTATACACCAGTTTTGATCTCAGGACAGCTCGTCATCCTGCAGCTGAAACACATCCTATAAAGGTAAGTTTTTTAGTTGAGCAAGGGAAAAAGGGCTCTCCCAGGAAAGTAAGGGTGGTAAAGATCCCAAAAAGAAAAGTTAAGCTAAGATCAAGGCGTGTGGTTAAAAAGCCTAAGAAAAGGGTTGTTAAAATAGCTAGGGTTGTTGACAAGATCACTTCTAAAAAGGGTAATGGAAAACTCAAAGCTTCAATGAGACCTGCAAAAACTCAGCATAAGCAGGGTTCTGCTCTTTTTTCCATTCCTGTTATCCCACCGGAGTGCAACATTACAAAACCTTCCTATCCCTATGTGGCCAGGCTGAGGAGGTATCAGGGCAGGGTCCTTCTCAAGGTGCTAGTGGACAGAGATGGCAGGGTGTCAAGGGTTCTGGTGGTAAAATCTTCTGGACACAAAGTGCTGGATGAGGCTGCGGTTTCTGCCGCAAAGAGCTGGAGGTGCAAACCAGCTCTTTCGGGAGGCATACATATTCCCTACTGGCTTGAGGTGCCTGTTGTATTCAAGTTGAATCCTCTATAATATTCCTTGATTGGTAAGACCACCTTATGATATGGTGAAATTACCCAATCTTGGAGGTAGAATCATGAGGTTTTATAAGGGGCTTGCCATAATCATGGGCTTTCTCTTCGTGGGGGAAGCGGTTGAGAAGCTTCTGAAAATTCCTGTTCCGGGAAATGTTATAGGCATGCTTCTTCTCACTGGAGCTTTACTTTCAGGATTTGTGAAGCTTGAGGATGTGGAGGAGGTGGGAACATTTCTTATCCGAAATATGAGCATCATGTTTATTCCACCTGGTGCGGGGATAATCGTTTACTGGGGCCTTGTTAAGACTCAGCTTGTGCCCATTGCAGTGGCTTTGGTTGTGAGCTTTGCGGTAACCATTGTTTTTACGGCAAAAACCGTTGAGATACTGAGGAGGGGGAG
>JALVZS010000029.1:3722-4348 GCA_027022065.1 bacterium | reverse complement strand
GTTTTTTACTACTTCTTTTTGCCACCTCCTGTTTTTTGATTTAATGGGAGAAAGTATGTTTCTGAATTATTTCGGCTAATTCTTGGGTCGATATGGTTTGGAATTTTGCACAACATTCTTTGGTGTTACTAAGAAGCGTCCACCTGTCGGCGTTTGTTTTGACGTACTCAACGGATAAATGTTCTCTGCAATTTTCAATGGTTACTCGACTTGCACGGTTTAACAATTCAAGTAGTGCTTCTTTTGTCATGGTACACCTCCTATTTTTTGGGATTTAAAAAATTACCTTTTTGCTTGCGTGCTTACTACTGTGAGATTAACAGCTGTATGCGTTAGCTACTGCTTTCTTTTGACTTACTGCGGTAAGGACTTACTTCGGTAGGCTTTTTTTCGGTAGGCTTCGATATACTTCTTTCAGGTATCGTGGGTCGGCGCCCACGTTTAACTGGGACTCAAAGGTCCCAGCCTGCTCTTCCCAAAAGGGAAGGCGAATCTTAGTTATTTCACTATATCCGTTTTTCTGGATTGTCAATAGGTTAGGACGGCAAACCTCAAAAAGTTTGCGTGAGGCAGGAAACGGGTAGACTTTTCTTGTCAAAGTAGGGAACAAGTGCTAACGTAACAAA
>JALVZS010000029.1:0-3712 GCA_027022065.1 bacterium | reverse complement strand
GCCTTGGGCAGTTAGTTGTTGCCCAAAGTGCCCTGGTTGCCACCGTAGCCCGTCAGGTACCTGCTCCTTCCCTCCCTTTTTCTTCTAACTTTTTGTATTGGCTTTTGCAAGCTTTACTCTTCCTGTTCTAACGGCTCTATTCTTTCAAGGTACCTTAAAAGTGTATGGTTTAGCCTCTTGTTTTCCAACTCTTCGTAGTTTCTAAAGAAATCTCCTACTATGGGAGTAAATACTCCCTTTCTCGGTTTCATGGCAGTTCCACCTTTGAAATACAATACATACTTCCTTGCCGTGTACTTTTCAGGTATGATGCCCCAGTTGCTGGTTTCCATGGTTAGAATACAGTTGTGTTCTCTGTGCAGCTTCCTTATTATCGCCCTTTCAAGTATGCGCCTCTTTTCTATGGTCATGGTCATGGCACCTATTTCCTTTATGCCGTGTTTGAAACTTAAAAACTTCACGGCCTCAGATATCGCCCACGGCATTATGAATACTACTCCCATGTAAGTGAAGCCATAAAAGCTGCTGGATTTTCCCGTTAAAGTATTTACGTATTTAGTCAGGATTTTCTTGAGATCGTTTGCATCCAGCCAGCTTAGGTCTATCTGATCTGCTTTTTCAATTTCCTTTTCTACCTGTTGCTTTACTTTGTCCTGTTTTCTTTCTGCGCTTGCTTTGCTGGCTATGGCCATTTCTGTGGTTGTCAGTTTGTACGCTGATGCTTCTTTTTCTCTTGCCCTTCGGTCTGCTTCTTTGAGCAGTTTTGCAAGTTCGCTGCCACCAGATCCCCAGTGATGCGATTTGATGGCTTTGATGATGTCTTCTTTGTCTGGAATGTCATCGGGTAAGATTTTGTTGACTATTTCTGCTGATAGTACGGGATGTCCATATTTTTTGTAGTCTTGCCCAAACTTGCTCCGGTAAAAATCGGGTATTTTGCCCAGATCGTGTCCTAATGCGGTTACGAGTACGCTGCCCAGTTTGTAGGTTATTTCTACGTTTTCCTGCCTTAAGAGGTCTATCATTATTTCAGCTACGTTTATGCTGTGCTCTAAAAGGGATACTTTTGCAAGTTCTTCGTAGGCTCCTTCCATGTACATGGAGCTTTCGGGTTCTACTTCTATGCGGGTTTTATCCATTACTACGGATGGACAGCTTCCTTTTTCGTCAAGTATTTTTGCTATTTCTTTTATGCTTTTGTAGTACTTTGCTACACCAATGTCGTCCTTGTAAGGGTCTACCCAAGCATTCCAAAGGGTTTGCAGTTGTTCGTGCTTGAACGTTACTGTTTCCTCTCGAGATTCCTGAGGAGGCTGTTTTTCAGGCTTTAGTTCCTTTTGAGATGGTTGCTTTTCAGCTTTAGGTTTTTCTTTGTTTTCTGCTGCTGTTGGTTCTTTTCTGGTTGTGCTTTGTGCTTTTGATGCTTTTTCTTTTTGCGTGGAGGCCGGTGGCAAACTTTGTTCAGTTTGTTTTTGCTTTACCCGTTCCGGTAAGTCGGCTTTCCATAGCCTTGCAAGTTCTTCAAGCGTTATTTCAACTTCAGGACCGTGGTGTCTCCTGCTGGTTTTGAGTATCTGATATAACAGCACTGCTGTTAGTGTGAGACAGACCGATATTACCGCTATGGCAGCTGTGTAGGTCTTTATTCCGTACTGTATGGCATAGCTCCAAGCTCTGTCCCACATTATACCGCTACCTTTGCTTCGGGATATTTCACTTTAAGCTTTAAGGGAGATACCGTTGCCGTTATTCCCCGATAAACCTTTCCGTCAAAGCTGAAGAAGAGTATTTCTCTTGGACCGAAGCGCTGTATTTCTTCAGGCCTTACAAGGGGTTCTTCCATTTCCCTTACTGTCATGCCTCCACCTAAACTTAAAATCGGCGAGAATTTGCGTACTATTCCGCTGTAGATGGATATGTACTCTGCTGTGTCGTTGTCATTGACTTTCATGAATATCTTCGTATTGGTGTTGTCTAATATTTTCCTTGCTCTTTCCTGTCCTATTTCTGCATCAAGATCAGCTATGGACTGCGTAAACCCATGCAGCCATACGCCAGCTCCACCAGCTTTGTTAAAGAGGTCTTCTACGCCTACGTAAAGCACATTGCTTGCTTCATCTACATAAACACAGAGCGGAGGATCTATCTTTCTGCCGCTGGCATACTTTCTTCCTACAAAGGATTGTATCATGGATAGAATTACCCTGTTCAGTATGTCGCTTGCTTTTCTGGTGAGCAAGGCTCCGCTTTGTACTACCATTATGACCTTTTTTCCCTGTTCGAGCCTGTCTATGAATACATTGCTTTTTGCTTTTCCCACTATTTTACCTATGTTTCCTGTAGACAATGCTGTGAGTACAGTTCTGAGAGAGGAGGATACCTTGGAGAAGTAGTCAATGGGGGAACCCAATATCTGGTCCAGGGTAACTATGATTTCTTCAGCTTCATCCTGATATTCTGTGCCCTTCAAGCCCTTTAGAGTGTTGGCTAATGTCTGTAAGCCTTTGTAGGAAGCCTTTTTCTTGATCTCTTCAAAGTTGAAGAAGGCATAAGGCTTTCCTTTGGTTTTACTGAATAGAAGCAGAGATAGAACTATGGATAGAGTGGTTTCGTAAGCTATGTTTATGAAGAACTCTTCCCTGGCCCTTATTCCGCTTACCACATGATTAACCACTTCTTCGGGCATGTAGTAGTGAGATAGAGGGTCTATGGTGGCAGAGCATTCGGGGAATATAGGATTTACCAGAATGAGGTCGTCTAACCTGTTGGTTTCCAGAGCTACCTGTACGATTTTCGAGAAAAGGTCTATGTCTAACTTTGGGTCCAGTACCACTACGTTGTAGCCTTTTCGTATGTCCTGCTCTACCATCAGTTCTATTAGACGGGTTTTTCCCACTCTTGTTGTACCAAAACAGAAGAGATGTCCTTTGCGGTCGCTGTCCAGTATATAAAGCGGCTTTACCTTTTTCCTGTTGCTCCTGTAAGGTTCGTCTATCCTGTAGCCCATGCCTATGTACGTCTTCTTTTGCATTATATCCTCAGTTTTCTTGCATCACGGCTGGCTTTGTAGCTCCTCCACCATGCTATGCCCCATACAAAAACAAAGGGTGTTAGCGCTGCCAGGGTGAAAACAAAGAAAGATAGAAAGGCTGTCTTGATGAGGCTTTGCTTGAAGACTACCAGAAAGGTGTACAATTCATCATAGCTGCCTAAGAACCTGATTGAAGCAAGTTTTTCTGCTAATTCAGGTGTTATGTGCTTTGCTATCCATATCAGGCCTACAAAGTACAGAAGGGCTTTCATGATCAGACTGAAAATACGACCCATAAGTAGAGAGTTTATGGCTTTTTTCGTTATGTTGCCGATGTAGTACTTGCCTAAGAAAGAGCATAGTCCTGCATTGATGATGACCGGTAGGTATTCTACCAGATAGGCAAACCACTTGTACTCAAAGAAGGGTATTACCGATACTAATTTCCGGTACCAGGAAGGATTGTCCATTATGGGTATTAACACTATGGTTATGCAAAGGAATACCAGCCCTTCTAAGAAACCGTGTCCGTATCCAACAGAAAAATAGTTGAGTTGTCCTCTGAGGGTTAAGAAGTCGCTTGATATGTACTGACCCGTGCTTTCTATCATGTAAAGCTGTTGTATCTGGCTTATGGCATCTAAAAGGTGCGGAAATTTGCGGCCTGCTTTTCCTGGTTGG
>JALVZS010000028.1 GCA_027022065.1 bacterium | reverse complement strand
TTCTTCAGGGACTGTCCCTTGAGGTGTCCAAAGGAGAAATCGTATGCCTTTTGGGAAGAAACGGCGCCGGCAAAAGCACCACCATGAAGAGCATAATGGGCATAGTTGTTCCGAGAGAGGGAAGTGTGCTCTTCAAGGGAAAAGATGTGACAAAACTTCCACCCCACAAAAAGGCTAGGATGGGTATAGCCTATGTCCCTGAGGACAGAAGGGTCTTTCCAGAGCTGACTGTGGAGGAAAATTTAGAGGTGGCTTATCATGCGGCAAAAAGGGAAAGAAAGTGGGACCCAAAGAGCGTCTTTGAAGCCTTCCCCATACTGAAGAAGCTAAAGGAAAGAAAAGCGGGAAACCTCAGCGGAGGAGAGCAGCAGGTTCTTGTCATAGCAAGGGCGCTTGTTACTAATCCCGAGCTTGTGCTGCTTGACGAGCCTTGCGAGGGACTTGCACCAGTGATAGTGGAGGAGCTTGAAAGGATAATAAAAGGGCTAAAGGGAGAAGTAACCATACTGCTTGCTGAACAAAACGCACGCTTTGCCCTATCGGTGTCGGACAGAGGATATGTTATAGAGAAGGGAAAGATGGTGTTTTCCGGAAGCTCCCATGAGCTTGCCTCAAACGAGGAGGTGCAAAAGCGCTACCTCGCCGTGTAGGAGGGAAAGAAATATGAGAAGATTCACCGCAGGCGGTGAAATACCAAGAAGGTGGTACAATGCCCTTCCAGACCTTCCCAAGCCCCTAGATCTTCCACTGCATCCTGTGGAGAAAAGGCCCGTTAAGCCCGAAAACCTTGAGCCCCTATTCGCAAAGGCCCTAATAGAGCAGGAGTTTTCTGAGGCAAGGTGGATTGAGATACCGGAAGATATCCTTGAGGTTTACGCCCTATGGCGCCCCACACCTTTATACAGGGCTTACGGTCTTGAGAAGTTCCTAAACACGCCCGCCAAAATATACTACAAGTATGAGGGAGCAAGCCCTGCGGGAAGCCACAAGCCCAACACCGCCGTGGCACAGGCCTACTACAACGCAAAAGAAGGAATAAAGAGGCTGACCACGGAAACGGGAGCGGGGCAGTGGGGAGCAGCCCTTGCCTTTGCCACCCAGTTCTTTGGGATAAAGTGCACGGTTTACATGGTGAGGGTAAGCTACAACCAGAAGCCCTACAGGAGAACAATGATGGAGCTCTGGGGTGCCGAAGTCTTTCCGAGCCCCAGCAGCAGAACGAAGTCTGGAAAAAGCATACTTGAAAAAGACCCCGACAATCCAGGTTCCCTCGGAATAGCCATAAGCGAAGCGGTGGAGGATGCCGCCACAAACCCCGACACTCACTACTCCCTAGGCTCTGTTCTAAACCACGTTCTGCTACACCAAACGGTTATAGGGCTTGAGGCAAAGGCCCAGCTTGAGGAGCTTGGAGAGTATCCAGATGTGGTAATAGGATGCTGTGGCGGCGGATCAAACTTCGGAGGGATAGCCCTGCCCTTCTATGCCGACAAAGCAGTGGGTAAAAAGGTAAGGCTTGTAGCTGTAGAGCCTAAGGCGTGCCCCACCCTGACGAAGGGTATCTTCGCTTACGATTTTGGAGATACGGCTGGACTAACTCCGCTTCTCAAGATGTTCACCCTTGGGCACAACTTCGTCCCTCCCTCCATACACGCAGGAGGACTCCGCTACCACGGCGATGCACCCATTGTGAGCCTGCTCGTCAAAGAAGGCATAGTGGAACCCGTAGCCTACTCGCAAACGGAGGTGTTTGAGGCAGCCCTCACCTTTGCAAGAACCGAGGGCTTTATACCAGCCCCGGAAACGGCCCACGCCGTAAAGGCAGCCATAGACGAGGCCTTAAGGGCAAAGGAGGAAAAGACTCCCAAAACCATCCTCTTCTGCTTTTCAGGCCACGGACTTTTAGATCTATCCGCCTACGATGCATTTTTAAAAGGCGAGCTTAAGGACTACGAGCTGAGCAGGGAAGAGATACTAAAGAGCCTGTCTGAGCTGGAAAAGCTGGCTATTAGGCGGTAGCTATATGGAAGCAAAGATACTGCTTGTTGAAGACGATCCACACATAGCCCAGGCAGTAAAGAAGCTTTTGGAAAAAGAAGGATTTACCGTCGTTCACACAGACAGAGGCAGTGTGGGCGAATCCATGGCCATATCCTTTTACTTTGACCTTATCGTGCTTGATGTAATGCTTCCAGATACCAACGGCTTTTCCGTGTGCAGAAGGATAAGGGAAAAAGGAGTAACCACACCTATACTTATGCTCACCGTAAAGTCCGAGGTTGAGGACAAGGTAACGGGTTTGGAATCAGGAGCGGACGACTACCTGACCAAGCCCTTTTCTGGAAAAGAGCTGATAGCAAGGATAAAGGCCCTCATAAGAAGGGCAAGAGGATACAAGGGCACAGTGAGGATAGGAGAGCTTGAAGTTGACATGCTATCAAGAAGGGTGAAGCTTTCCGGAAAAGAGGTGGAGCTTTCCCCAAAGGAGTACGAGTTGTTGGAGCTTTTGGTAAGGAACAGAGGAAGGGTTTTAGGAGAAAGGTTCATCATAGAAAAGATATGGGGCCATGCAGACAAGGGCATACTGAAGGTTTACATGCATCATCTAAGGCAGAAGCTGGATAAAGAGAAAAAGCTCATAAAGACCATTAGAGGAGTGGGATACACCCTTGATGCCTCTTAGAAGGAAGATAGGTATATTTTACACGGTCAGCATACTCGCCCTGACCCTCGTGTTTATGCTGCTACAGAGCCTGCTTTTAGTTAAGCTGGAAAAGAGATCTTTAGAGCTGAGACTGCTGAGCCTTGCAGAAATGGAGGAAGACCTCTTGGAAAAGCTTCCAGAAGGCAGGTGGCTTCAAGAGCTTGCCAAGGTTAATGCCGATATAGTTCAGCTATTTGAGGTAAAGGATAAAGCCAAATTGGTGTTCTCCAAGCCCCCGGGCTTCCCCCCTCTGGAAAAGGCCTTGGTTGCAAGGCTGGCCGATCCCAAGTATCCCAAAGAAACCACAACCTCCGAAGTAAAAATAGAAAAAGAAACCTACAAGCTGGCCCTCATCAGAATGCTCACCTCGGGAAAAGCCATAGTGTTGCTTTTGGGTTACTCCCTAGAGCCTGTGGAATCCACACTGAGGCACCTTCTTATTCTCATCCTGTGCCTTCTGCCAGCCTTAGGCGTGGTCTCTTACATATTAAGCTCTCTCCTCGTAAAGGCCTCACTGTCGCCTGTGAGAGAGATAATAGAGGTAGCCAAAAGCATAGGCGTTGAAGATCTATCACGAAGGATCCCCGTTTACAAGACAGGAGACGAAATACAGGAGCTTGCGGAAACCTTTAATTACATGATTGAAAGGCTGGAGCGTTCCGTAAGCGCCATAAAGAGGTTCTCAGGAGAAGCGGCCCACCAGCTCAAAAGCCCCCTTACAGCCCTACAGACCTATGTGGAGCTGCTCATGGACGAGTGCCCGCAAAAGAGAGAGGAATTAGGAAGACTCCAGTTGAAGCTAAAGGAGCTTGCAAGGCTGGTGGATGGGCTACTGCACCTATCAAAGCTTGATTCATCAAGCATACAGAGGGAAGAGGTTTCCCTTGATGTGGTGCTATTGGAAATTTTTGAGGAGCTGAAAGACCAAGCAGAAGAGAAAGGGCTAAACTTTAAAATAGTCAAGCTTGAACCTGCAAAGCTTTTGGCAGACAGAACGCTGATAAAACACGCCCTTTTCAACATAGTGGAAAACGCCGTTAAGTTTACCAAAGAAGGCGAGATACGCATATCCCTAACAAGAGAAAAAAGCGGGATAATCGTTGAGGTTGAAGACACAGGACCAGGTGTGGAAAACGTCAAAAACAAAGAGCAGTGGAGCTTCGGTCTATCCCTTGCAGAGAGAATCATAAAGGCCCATAACGGAAACCTTGAGTTTGAGGCGGCAAGTAAAGGGGTAGGGACAAAGGCAGTGGTAGTGTTCAAATGAGCAGTACAAGCAAAAGGGTGATTATAACCGTTGGAATATAATCCTTATCAACAAAGTTTCCCATAGGGACCAACACCTCTGATATGAATTCGTCCAGACTTCTCTCCCAATTTTCCATGGGGACATTTATTTTAACCACATTGTAGGAATCCCCACTCACCTCAACCTTCAGAAAATGTGGATTACCTAAGGATTTTTCAGGCCCTCCCCCTCCGGTTATGAAAAACCTCAAATCTCCCCACCTACCCTCATAAAAGCTGTGTATGTGGGAGCAGAAAACCCCGCTAACCTTGTAATTCTCAAACAACTTGTAAAGGAGAGAAGCATATTCCGGATCCCTTATGCTGTGTCCCATCCTGTTGCCGAACCTGGGATCGTATATAGGTATGTGCATAAAAACAAACTTCAAAGAGGCAT
>JALVZS010000027.1 GCA_027022065.1 bacterium | reverse complement strand
TGCACCTGCATAACAGCAGGGCTCGCAAAGTTCTCACTGGCTATCATCTCAAGGGTGTACTCTTGTCTCTCCAGCTCCCCCAGTATAGCCTTAGCTATATCAGGATCAATCTCCCACACCTTTTGAGGCCTCATAAACCTCCTCCTTTATCATTCTCTCTATGTCCTCTATCTTCCTCAATCTCCTCTCGTGCCTTCCCCCCTCAAAGGGCTCGGTAAGCCAAACCTTCACCATCTCCTGCGCCACCTCAGGAGAAAGCACCCTACCTCCCATAACAAGCACATTGGCATCGTTGTGCAGCCTGCTCATTCTCGCAGTGTAAACATCATGGCACAAAGCCGCCCTGATCCCCGGAAACCTGTTTGCCACAATGCTCATACCTATGCCTGTCCCACACATAAGTATGGCCCTATCCACCTCCCCCCTCAACAGGGCCTTAATGGCCTTTATTGCGAAATCGGGATAGTCCACGGAATCCTCGGAGAATGTACCAAAATCCAGAACCTCCAACCCTTGGGACATAAGAAATTCTTTTACGGATTCTTTAAGCCTGAAACCCCCATGATCGCAGGCCAGAGCTATCCTCAAACCAGGGCCTCCTTGCCAGTGTCTCCCGTTCTTATACGCACCGCATCCTCAACGGGAATAATGTAGATCATCCCGTCAGCATCCTGAGATATGGAGAGGACAGCCTCTACCACATCCTCCTCCATATCGTCCATGATCACCGTTTCAAGCGCTATCTTTGAGGCAAAGTCAAGCCCTATGACTCTAGCCTCTTCGGAGGGCACCTTTACCTCCGTGATAGTTATACCTCTTACTCCCACTTCTCCTAATACATCCTTCAAATCATCAAGCTTAAAGGGACTGGTTACAATCACCACCTTTTTCATGGAATCATGACTTAGCAGAAAAGGGAAAGATTTGCAAAATCACTTACCAATACGGGCAGAGAGGAAGAAGGTAAGCATCTCTAGCTCCACTCCCAGGTCTATGTGCCTAACCACCACATCCTTGGGAACGTTGAGCCTGACCGGAGCAAAGTTGAGGATTCCCTTTATCCCCGCCTCCACAAGCACATCGGCAACCTTCTGGGCTTCGGAAAAGTGCACCGCTATTATGGCAAGCTTTATCTTCCTCTCCCTTATAACCTCCACCATTTTATCCGCATGATAGAGGGTGCACCCCTCCGGCATAGCAGAGAGCCTTTCCTCGTCCACCACCTTGTCAAAGGCAACGCTTATCTTGAACCCGTGCCTTTTGAACCCTTGATAGGAAAGAAGGGCCCTTCCAAGGTTCCCCACACCTACAAGGGCCACTTCCCACTCCTTGTCAAGGCCCATTATGCGCTTTATGTCCTCCTTAAGATCCTTTACATAGTAACCCACACCCCTTGTGCCAAACTCTCCAAAATAGGCAAGATCTTTCCTTATCTGAGCAGGGTTTATCCCACACCGCTGTCCAAGCTCCGCAGAAGATATAACCTCAACCCCCTCTTCTTCAAGCTCAGAAAGACACCTAAGATAAAGGGAGAGTCTGAAAATGGTAACCTCCGGCACCTTAAACTTTCTCATCTCTCAACACCCCTCTTTACTTATTGTGTGTACATTCACAATAAAAGGGAGAAAAAAACGGGAAGGGAACACTTCCCTTCCCGCTATTTTAGCAAAAAGACTTAGTGCCCAGCAACCAAAGCAACCGCTTTGAAAGGATCGGCAAACAGCACGATCAAAGCAACAACTAACATGTAAATGGTCAATGCCTCAATCATGGCAAGACCAATAATCATGGACACCTGGATTTTACCAGAAGCCTCAGGGTTCCTGGCAATTCCTTCCATAGCACCCTTAACACTTAATCCCTGACCAAGGCCACATAGACCAGCAGCGATTCCAAGACCCCATCCCACTGCAATGGCAGCATACTTAAGCATGTTGAGAGCCGCTATCTTCAACTCTGCATCACCAGCAGCAAAAGCGGGCACGGCAAATAAAGCGACTCCCAGTGTCATAAGTCCTGTCCTAACCACTCTCTTCAGCATTCCTTCACCCTCCTTTAAAGTTATTAGTGCTCCACCTCTTCAACAGCTAAAGCTATATAAACAACCGAAAGCAGTGTAAATACAAGAGCCTGAATAAAACCAAAAAATATAGATAAAAACATAAGAGGAACAGGAATTAGCAAAGGTACCAAAGAAAACATAATAATAGCAAGAGTTTCCTCTCCCATAATATTCCCAAAAAGACGAACGGAAAGTGAAAGTACCCTGGCAAAGTGACCTATAGTTTCCAGAACAAACATCATGGGAGCCATCCACCACACAGGCCCTCCAAGGTGCCTAAGATACTTGATAAGTCCGTGCTTCTTTATTCCCCAGTAGTGGTAGTAGAAGAAAACCACAATGGCCGGAGCTATGGTGGTGTTCCAGTTGCTCGTGGGAGAGATGAAGCCCGGAACATTTCCCATCCAGTTGCAGAAGAGGATGTAGATAAATAGGGTTGCTATAAGCGGTACATGGGGCCTCACATCCCCAGGGATAATATCGTCCATGAACTTATACATGCCCTCAACATATATTTCCCAGAAGTTCTGAAGCCCTGAAGGCACCAAAGAAAGCTTCCTGGTCCCAAGATACGCCAGAATGATTAGAATTAAGGAAACATATATAGAAAGCACCACATGGAAAAACTTATGGGGAAGAGGATTTAACACAAAAGGCTCGTACATACCGCCCTCCCTATATGTTCTTCAGGTTTGAAAACTCCACAAACGGGATTATGGTAATCAAGCTCAACCCTATAACGGTGGCAAGTGGATTTATAACCTTGTAAAAGAAAAGGACCCCAAGCACAATCGCCATCACCAGATACTTAAACATCTGAATTCCAAAGAATACCCCTCTTGAGCGAAGCTCAAGTATGTCTTTGCTGAGAAAGCATATAACTAAAAAGTCCAGATAAGCCATGAGGCTTCCCACTGTAAGCCCCAAAAAAACATCAGACCTCCCAAAGGAAGCCCCCACAAAGGCGAAGGCAAAAACCAGAAAAGCGCCTTTATTGATCATCCGTTTTATCAGCTCTTCCGCCACCATCCTCTCTCTTTATTCCTCTTTTCACCTCTTTAAATACCACCCTAAACCCTGCTACAATTCCGAGGATAAAAAAGCCAGCATCCCCCAGGGCGAGGAATGAAGCTTCTTATCAATGAACAGGCCTATGCCTAAACCTATAACAATGGATACGGCAAGCTCCATTCCCACAGCGCTCAGTCTCACTAAATCTTTTAAAATCCTGCTTGTTTCTTTATCCAATCTCATTTCCATCCCCGCCCTTTACTTAACAGGCAAGAAGCTACCAGTCAACTGAGGCTTGATACAATTATAACAAACTAGGTTTTAATGTCCTGCCTACCCTGGATGGCTTTGAAGATCTCTATAGGTATGGGAAATATTACAGTTGAGGTGTTTTCAGCGCTTATCTCCACAAGGGTTTGAAGATACCTGAGCTGTATGGCAACAGGACTCTGCGAGATTATATCGGCAGCCTCTCTGAGCTTCTGGGCTGCCTGGTATTCTCCCTCCGCAGCTATGATCTTGGCCCTTCTCTCCCTTTCCGCCTCTGCTTGCTTGGCCATGGCCCTCTGCATGTCAGCAGGAAGATCCACATGCTTTATCTCCACCGTGGTAACCTTTATGCCCCAGGGATCGGTGTGTTCATCCAGTATCGTCTGAAGCCTTGAGTTTATCTTCTCCCTGTGAGAGAGTATCTCATCAAGCTCCACCTCTCCCAAAACGCTTCTTAGCGTGGTTTGGGCAAGCTGGCTTGTGGCATATAGATAATCCTCCACCTCAATAACCGCCTTCTCAGGAGAAACCACCCTGAAGTAAACAACCGCATTGACCTTTATAGAAACATTGTCCTTGGTTATAACATCCTGAGGAGGCACATCCATAACGACAGTCCTCAAACTCACCTTAACCAGCTTGTCTATTATAGGAATTATGATAACGAGCCCTGGTCCCTTTGTCGCACTATACCTTCCCAATCTGAAGACAACGCCCCTTTCATACTCCCTCAGTATCCTGACAGCAGAAGCCAAAAACAAAACGGCAAAGAAAATTAATACAAAGCCTATCTGGCTTGTGAGGTATGTTGCTGCACTCATAGTATCCCCCTTTCAAATCTCCTTTACAGCCTCTCTCATGGCCTCCAGCGTCCTATCTATGTCATCATCCGTATGGGCCCATGAGATAAAGGCCGCCTCAAACTGGCTGGGAGCAAAATAAATGCCCCTCTTCAGCATAGCCCAGAAGAATCTGGCGTACATCTTTGTATCGCTCTTTGCAGCATCATCAAAGCTCTTAACAGGACCCTCTGTGAAGAAGATACAACCCATTGACGCTATACTGTTTACGGTAACGGGAATCCCCGCTTCATCAAATATGGCCTTTGCCTCCCTACCAAATCTCTCCATCCTCTTCTCAAGCACGGGATACACATTCTCCCTCTTCAGTATCTCCAAGGTCTTCAGGCCAGCTGCCATGGCTACAGGGTTGCCCGATAGGGTTCCCGCCTGATACACAGGTCCCTCTGGAGCCACATGTGCCATTATGTCCGTCCTTCCGCCGTATGCACCAACGGGAAAGCCTCCACCTATTATCTTTCCAAGGCAGGTCAAATCAGGCTTTATACCAAAGCGCTCCTGCGCCCCTCCAAGGGAAACTCTAAACCCCGTTATGACCTCATCAAATATCAGAAGGGCTCCATATTTTTCTGTGATCCTTCTCAGCCCCTCCAGAAATCCTTTTTCCGGCAGTATAACCCCAGCGTTTCCCATAACAGGCTCAACAATCACACAGGCTATATCTTCCCCGTACTTTTCAAACAGAGATTCAACGCTTTCCAGATCGTTAAACCTGGCAATGAGTGTGTGCTTTGCAAAGTCCTCTGGCACACCAGGGGTTCCAGGGATGCCAAAGGTGAGCACACCAGAGCCCGCTTTAACCAAGAGATAATCCACATGTCCGTGGTAGCACCCCTCAAACTTAACCACCTTATTCCTCTTGGTATATCCCCTGGCAAGTCTTATGGCGCTCATGGTGGCTTCCGTTCCTGAGTTCACGAAACGCACCTTCTCAATGGAGGGAACAGCTTCCACCACAGCCTCTGCCATGGACACCTCAAGCTCTATTGGTATTCCGAAAGATGTGCCCTTTGCCACCACATCCCTAACAAAATCCACAACCTCAGGGTGTGCATGCCCCAGAATAAGGGGCCCCCAAGAACACACATAGTCTATGTACTCGTTTCCATCCACATCGTATATCTTGGAACCCCTGCCCTCCCTAACGAAGAAAGGCTCGCCCCCAACGGAGCCAAAGGCCCTCACAGGGCTATTAACACCACCAGGGAGAAGCCTTTTTGCCTTTGCAAAAAGCTCTTTGCTTTTCATCATCCCGCATCCCTCCAAGGTTTTGGTAAAAACAGAGATTTGTAAAGCTCTATGGCAAATCTGTCGGTCATGCCAGAAAGGTAATCGGCCACTCTAACCTCCACAGGATCATTCGGTCTTCCCCACCCAGAACTTATCTTCTCAGGATGCTCGTAGAAGTAGTGATACAGCTCTTCCAGTATCTTTAAGGCCTTCTCAAACTCCTTCCTAACCACAGAGGAACTGTAAACCCTCTTGTATAGAAAATCTCTCAGCTCGTAGAGAAACTCTAATCCCTCTTCTGACATCGTAACCCTTTCATAGTCAATCCTTCTTGTTTCACTGATGACATCTCTAACCATGGTATCTATGCGCTTTCCATGGGTTTCCCCAAAAAACCTTACACACTCCTTGGGAAGATCACTCTCCTTTATAAGACCAGCCCTTAGAGCATCGTCTATATCGTGATTAACATAGGCAATCACATCCGCTATCCTCACCACCTCCCCCTCAAGGGTCACAGGCCTCTCTTCGCCCTCCGCAAGTATCTCCCCTAAGCCTTTAGAGTGCTTAAGTATTCCATCCCTCACCTCATAGGTGAGATTAAGCCCCATCCCTTCCCTTTCCAGCACATCCACCACCCTGAGGCTCTGTCTTGCGTGATGAAACCCCTCAGGGCAGAGCCTATTCAGCACCTCCTCCCCCGCATGGCCAAAGGGAGTGTGACCCAAATCGTGCCCCATGGCAATGGCCTCTGTTAGATCCTCATTAAGCCTTAAGGCCCTTGATATGGTTCGGGCAATCTGGGCAACCTCAAGGGTATGGGTAAGCCTTGTCCTGTAATGATCTCCAACAGGAGCTAGAAAGACCTGCGTTTTGTGCTTTAGCCTCCTAAAAGACTTAGAGTGGATTATTTTGTCCCTGTCCCTCTGGTAGGCGATTCTTATATCGCACTCATCCTCAGGCCTTTGCCTTCCTCTGGATTCTGCACTTTTCGCCGCAAGGGGATGTAAATGTTCCTTCTCCCACCTCTCCCATTGCCCCCTTATGGTCATCACTCAACTTTTCTATGCTTTACATGCCTTATATAGGTCTCCCTCTCTCTATGCTTCTCTTTGCCGGATCTCATTTTCTCCACCAAGCTTCTCCTTCTCTCTATAAGCTCTTCAAACCTCTTAAACAGATACTCAAGCTCCTCATCCACCATGGAAAGTTCCTTCTCCAAATCTTCCCTCATGCAACTCCCCCGATCTTAAAAATATGTATCTTCTTATACTCAGCCCCCTCGGGTTTTAATATACTCCTATAAAGGATCACCTCGCCAACGGTGAGGCTCCCATAACTAACCTTTCCCTCACAAAACTGCCTAATTATTCTTTTATCTTCCATACTGGCCTTTTTTACTCTACCCAAGGTAATGTGGGGAACAAAGGGCTTATCGTCCCTCTCAAAGCCTAAAACTTCAAGCGCTCTATCTACGGCCTCTTTTAGAGCCGAAAAACCCCCGTTATCTCTAACCCCTCCCCACACCACCCTGGGATTCCTAAAGCCTGGGAAAACCCCTCTTCCCTCAACACTTGCCTCAAAGGGAGCTATGTGATCAAAGGCCCCTGTAAGCGCATCTATAATTTCTTTTACCCTTTCTTCGGCAACTTCACCAAGAAACTTAAGGGTGATATGATACGAGGAACGCGCAGGATAAGAAGCCCTTATGCCGCTTCCCTTTAAGAGCATAGCATCCCTGTAAAGCTTTTCCTTTATCTCATCTGGCACATCAACAGCCACAAACAGCCTCATAGCCTTAGCAGATACCTCCTAAGCACATCTAAGGCAGCCTTGGCAAAGGCCATTTTGTTTCCTTTTCTATCATAATTGAACCGAAACTCAAAACTCTCAACCTCAGAATCGTGCGCCAAACCCACATAAACTATACCCACGGGCTTCCCAGGCAGTTCCCCCGTGGGACCTGCTATTCCCGTGGTGGAAAGGGAGACATCCGAGCCTGTTAAGCGTTTAACCCCCAATGCCATTTCTTTTGCAACCTCGTGGCTATAAACGGTGTGTTCTTTTACGCTCTCCCAGGAAACGCCTAGAAGCTTTACCTTAACCTCCTCAAGGTAAGAAACAACCCCTCCTTTGAAGTAGTCAGAGGAACCAGAAATGTTGGTTATAAGATTGGCCAGAAGCCCGCCGGTGCAGGACTCTGCCGTGGATAGAGTAAGTCCTTTTTCTCTTAGCATCTTTCCCACTAACGCTTCCAAAGTTTCCTCATCGCACCCATAAAGATTTTCCCCCAAAGCCTCCCTAAGCCTTTTCTCAACCATCTCCATAATACCACTTCCCGCCTCTACATTGAGCCAAACCTCTCCATCCCTTATGACAGTACCCCATCTCACATCAAGACCAGAAAGGACCTCTCTTGCGGCGGAGTTCACATCGGATTCCCTAAGTCCCACGGTTTTAAATATCCTAAACTCCATGCCATCTCCCCGCGCCTTAAACAGGCTCTTAACAGCCAGAGGAAGAAGCTGCCTAAGCTCCTCAGGAACTCCAGGAAGAAGAAGCACAAGCCTTTCGCCCTTTCTTACCCAAAGGGCAGGAGCCAAACCCACAGGATTCTCTATGTAGCCTCCCTCTTCATAGACAAAGGCCATCTTCTCATGCTCCTTTCTAATACCTCTTCCCCTAGACTCTATCCTTGATTTTATCAGACTCCAAAGATCCTCATTAAAAACGAGGCGTACTCCAAGGGCCTTTGCCACCGCTTCCCTTGTAACATCATCCTCCGTAGGACCCAACCCTCCACAGACAATCACGCAATTAGAGAACAGAAAGAGAAAGTCCAAGGTGTGTGCTATCATTTCAAGATCATCTCTGACCTCAGCAGTTTCCGCAACAGCAATACCCCAGTTCTGAAGCTCTCTTTTGATATACTCTGCATTGGTGTTCGGTATAATACCATCCACAACCTCATCACCAACAAAGAGAAGGGATACCTTCAAGGCAAGCCTCCTAGTAGGAAAGGGGATCCGATTCGCTTCTTGCCAGATACCTCAGCCTCTCCACCCCTTTGATTTTTTCTATGATTCTAGCCACCGCAGGAGGGACAAGCTCCTGCCAGGGCTCTCCCCTGAGCATCCTCTCCCTTACGGTGGTGGCACAGTAAAGCTCCCTCTTTATCATCCTTAGAGGAACCACCTCTATTCCGGCTTCTTTAAGAAGTATCTGCGTGAGAGGATTGCCCGTATAGGCCCTCTCAAACGGAGGAAGCAGGGAGCTTATATGCGCATACCAGGCAGCGTTGTTCTCTATGTTGGGATATGTGGCTATGTAAATCCTCCTCATGTCAAGGCCCGCCTCAACCAAGGCCTCATGGATCATCCACATTCTTTCTCCTGCGGTGAAGGGACTCTTCACATTGTAGTTAAAGTTGGCAGAGCCTATGGCAATGATAAGCTCGTCGTTGTCCTCAAGGATGCTTCTCACCACCTCAAGATGCCCGAGATGAAAGGGCTGAAACCTCCCCATGTAAAGCGCCCTCATCACACCACCCTCACCTTTCCCTTTCCCTCAACAGTATAGCCTATCTCCCAGTAGGGATAAAGATGGGCCTTCTCATAGGGAACGGCCACAAGCAGGCCACCAGAGGTTTGAGGATCAAACATGAGAATTTCAAGATCCCCCACATCCCTTTCAAACACCACATCCCCTGAACAGAAATCCCTGTTACTATAAGCTCCCGCAGGTATAAGGCCCATAGAGGCATACTCAAAGGCCTCCTCTATAACGGGAACCTTTTTAGCCTCTATAACAATATCCACTCCAGAGGATCTTGCCATCTCAAGGGCGTGGCCTAGAAGACCAAACCCTGTGATGTCGGTGGCTGCAACTGCACCAGCTTCAACCATCTTCATAGACGCATCTTTGTTTAAGGTGGTCATCACATCAACCGTCCTTTTAACGACATCGGAGGATGCCATCTGTGCCTTGATGGCCGTTACAACAACCCCCAAACCAATGGGCTTAGTGAGGAATACTTTACACCTGGGAACTGCTGATGAATTTGTTATTACCCTTTCCGGATGAACCCTTCCTACAACACAAAGCCCGTACTTGGGCTCTGTATCATCAACTGTGTGCCCTCCAAGCAGGAATGCTCCTGCCTCTCTTATCTTTGAGAGCCCTCCCTTTACAATATCCCTCACCCAACCCTCCGGTATGCACGAGGGAAAGCAGAGAACATTCAGGGCAAACCAAGGCTGTCCTCCCATGGCATAAACATCGCTTAAGGCATTTGCCGCAGCTATCTGCCCAAAGATGAAAGGATCGTCCACCACAGGAGTTATGAAGTCCACCGTGGCTATAAGGGCAAGGGAATCGTCCACCTTAACAACAGCAGCATCCTCAAATCCTCCAAAACCTGCTATAACCTCCTCGCCTGCTTCAACTTCAAGTCCTTCAAGTATTCGGGCCAGCTCCGCCGGCCCCACCTTGGCCCCTCAGCCGGAGGCCCTAACCATCTCAGTAAGCCTAGGCTCCTTCATACTCTCACCACCGAATCGGCGTTTAAAAGCTCCTCCACGGTATCGTACATATTGGTGATCTTCCCCACCAGAAGCTTATCCTTCAGTCCGAAGTAATCAAGGCAGGTGCCACAGGAGTATATCTCTACGCCCATATCCTCCAGCTCTTTAAGCACATCTATAACCTTTGAGCCCTCGGTGGTGAGAAAGACGCCCCTGTTAACAAATATGAGTCTTTTAGGCCTGTTGGTGGCCTCTTTGAGAGTGCTCAAAAATGCCCTCATGAGAAGCTCACCAAGCTTCCTCTCCTCGCCCATGGAGTCTGATAGGATAAGCACAACCTTATTCTTTCCCTCAACCTGCTTCTCCTCCGGAGCCTCACGGGAGCAAACATAGCCCTTTGCAATCCTCAACTTGTAGTATCCATCCTCCTCCACTATTTCAACGCAGCAACCCTGCTTTTCCGCAAACCTTTTCACATTTTCCTTTGAGGCCTCATTATCCACCAAAACTTCCACCACTCCCTCGCTTACCTTCTCCAGCGCATCCTTGGTCATGAGAACAGGCTTTGGACATGGAAGCCCTCTTGCATCAACAACCATTTGCCCCCTCCCCTATATTTTTAACTGCCCTTACTGCCTCCTCAACATCGCTTTCCGTGTTAAAGGGACCGAAAGAGAATCTAACTGTCCCCACAGGATATGTTCCCAAAGCCCTGTGTGCCCAGGGAGCACAGTGAAGACCCGCCCTTGTGGCTATCCCGTACTCGCTGTCAAGTATGTGGGAAACAACACCGGGATCCCTGCCCCTCACATTTAAAGAAACCACACCTATGCGCCTGCTCCAGTCACCAGAAGCGTATACATCAACGCCCTTCACAGAAGAAACAGCCTCAACAAAGAGGCAGGCAAGCTCTAGCTCGTGCTTTCTTATATTCTCAATACCCCTGCTTTTAATCCACCTTATCCCGGCAAGAAGCCCTGCAATTCCATGAACGTTTAATGTTCCACTTTCAAACCTATCGGGTAAAAAGGAAGGCTGCTCATCACTCTCGGAGTTGCTTCCTGTTCCTCCACGAATGAGCGGATCAAGCTCTATCCCCTCAGGTATGTAAAAGCCCCCTGTACCCTGAGGCCCCAAAAGCCCCTTGTGCCCTGTGAAAACAACAATCACATTGCTAAAATCCCCCACGCTGAAAGGATAGCTGCCCAATGTCTGGGTGGCATCCACAACCACGGGAACGCTCACAAAGGCCGCTATATCCTCAAAGGGTGTAACGGTGCCGAAAACGTTGCTTGCATGATTCACAAAAACAGCGATGGTGCTTTCATCAACAGCCTCCAGCACCTTTTTCGGATTCACCTCCCCACTTGGTGAGCAGGAAACAACCCTCAGCTCAATATCTTCCCTTCTGCACCAGTACTTAAGTGGCCTTGCAACGGCATTGTGCTCAAGGCATGTGGCCACCACATTACCGCCACCAACGCCTTCCAAAAGCCCCCTTATAACCACATTGGCCGCCTCAGTAGCGTTTTTGGTGAATATGATCCTGTCGCAGGCCGAAACACCCAAAAGCTCCGCAAGTGCCCTCCTGCAGTTGAATACCAAGCGCGCAGCCTCAACGGACAACCTGTGACCTGATCTTCCAGGATTGGCACCTATGCTACAGGCATAGTTCAAAACCGCATCCCAAACCTCTTTGGGCTTTGGAAATGATGTGGCGGCGTTATCAAGATATATCACCTTTCCAGACAAGCCCCTTTCCCCCATTATAAACGGCGATGGGTTTTACTTCTTTTAACAAGAAAAGCACCTTTTCCCAAGGCTCCTCTGTAAGCACACAAAGCCCACATTCACTAGATATCTCCTTAGGAACAGGCACTATTTTATAGGAAACATTATTTTTTGAAAGCAATTCATCGGCCATCATAACATCAACAGTGCGACGGAAGATGAAATAAAACTTCATAGGAAATTACATAGAACAAGAAAAAGATTAGTGCAAATAAGGCACATTTATATAAGCAATAAATGTTATAAAAATAGGCAATTAGTCAGAAGCCTTTAGAGTCCCGCTGGAAAGGGTCTTGGCACTTGCCAGCATAACATCAAGCTTACTAAGCTGAGATCTTACATAGGCCAATGCCCTTCCCCTTAGCCTCTTTCTAGCCACCCTTATGAGTCTGTAATGTGCGTGCCTAGCCAAGAACTTCAAAGGATTAACAAAGCGGCCGTGCACTTTTATCCTGAAATCAAGATGGGGCCCTGTGGCAAGGCCAGACATGCCCACATACCCTATAACCTGTCCCTCTTTAACCCTCTGTCCTACATGCAGCCCTTTTGCATACCTACTCATGTGAGCGTACTGGGTTATTATCCCTCCTCTATGTCTTATCTTCACAGTTCTTCCGTATCCTCCAAGCCATCCCTTCCATATAACCACGCCATCCGCCACGGCCTTTATGGGGGTTCCCATGGGAGCGGCATAGTCCACACCCAGATGAGGCCTCACTATGCCCAGTATGGGATGGAGCCTGTGGTAGGTAAATCTACTGGATATTCTCTTGTACCTCAAAGGTGCCCTTAACCAACCAGAATCTACAGGAGATGCCAGAAACACGCCCTTAAGAGGGTAGCCTTTGCTGTCGTAGTATGCCCCTTTGTAGTAAACTGCATCCGCCTTCACCTTTTTCCCCACATACTTGGCAACAAGGATCCTTCCGTATTTTGCATTTCCAAAATCATCTGTAAGGTACTGACAAATAAAGGCATAGTAATCCCCAGGCCTTGTCCATGTGTGAAAGTCTATACGGTACTTAAATATGCTGACGAACTGGTAGGCCAAATTGGGATCCCCTGTTTGGTCGTATATAGAGTAAAAAACGGAATCCCCCTGTCCCAAAACGCCGTAAAAGCTCTTCTCCTGAATCCTTACCTTTAGTTTTTTGGGATTTACATCTATTCTCCTTAAGTCAACATCGTAGACCTTACCCACATCGTAAGGGATAACCAGCTGAACAGGAATGTTTCCCTGGTAGTCTATGTAGTAGCTAAAGCCCTCAGGTAGCCTGTTAAGGTTCACATACCTCTTCAAGGCGTAAGCTACCATCGCCGCCTCTTTCCTGCTGATATCATGGGCTACCAAGGAATCTATAAAGGTTTCCCCTCTGTTTATAAAAACCTTAATCTGGCGAGCCCAAACACCCTGAACCAGCAAAAATAAAAACAACAGCACCCCAAGAGGCCTTTTCATACTTCCTCCCTTGATACGGTATGTCTAAACTTTTATTTTACAGGCATAGGGGTTTCAGGTCAATGATGTGGACTTTTGGCTAAAATTGTTTTAAAGTTAATACAAAATGAGGTGGTTAAAGGTATCAAAGGTCTCCAAGCTGCTTAGGAGCGGAAGGCTTTCAGATCTTGAAAGCTACTTAAAGAGGCTATGCGAAAAAGACCCCTGGTTTTACAGGCACCTTGCATGTCTCTATCTAGAAACGGGAAAACTAAACGAAGCACTTGAGTCTTCAGAAAAGCTCTATCTCACAGATAACAGCGCCTTTTCTCAATATCTACACCTTCTTATCCTATCAAAGATCTCCCCAGAGAGGCTCTGGGAGGAGCACAAGTCTTTGAACAAACTCCTTAAGAAAACCGGAGGCACTGGGACATACATGTTTCTATCAGGCATAATTCACATGCTCTTAGGAAAGACAGAAACCGCCTTAAGGAGATTCAAAGACGCAAAGAGAAATGGGGAAAAGCTAGCATCTTGGGGAATAGCCCTTATCCTGGATCAAAAGGGAGAAAAGACACTAGCGCTTGCCGAAATTAGAAAGTGCATCAAAATGGGAAACACTTTTCCTCCCATATATCTTCTTGCCTCAAACCTTGAAGAAAAGAGAAGTAAAAAGATCTATTTCTTACAGAGATACCTGTGGGAACTTCCTATATCCTCAGATGCAAATTATGAGTTAGGGATGTATCTCTTAGAGCTTTCCGATCTTCCAGTAATTGGAAGGTTTGTAAGAGAAAAAGCACTGGAACACCTTAAAGTAAAGGCCCTACTTGATTCACCAACCCCTGAAAACTCCTGGATATACAGGCACATGGCCCTGCACCACG
>JALVZS010000026.1 GCA_027022065.1 bacterium | reverse complement strand
CCGCAACAAGGGAGGCCAATGCGTCAAAGTCCGCCTTATCGTGGCAGAGAATCGCCTTCATTCTATCTCGGCCAAAAGCTCTTCTTCAGTAAAGGGCTTAAAAAGAACTTTACACCCCATGTCCAATAGCCTTTGGTACTCCTCTGGATCGCTAAACTGGTAGGTTGTAACAATAACCTTCCCCTTTAAAGAGGGCCTCTTCTCCAAAAGCTTCTCTACAACATGAACCGTATCCTTCTCGTTAAAGGGTGCATCCACAATCACCCAGCTAAACACTTCTATAAGGGATTTTTCACATTCCTCACAACTGCTACACGTAAAAACAGAGGCACCGTAAGTTGTGAGAAACATGTGTAGCATATTGGAGAAACTGGGCTCCGAAGAAATCACCAGGAATCTAGTGCCCGCAAGGGTAAGCCCTTTATCTACTTCGGCAAGCTCGGATCTATCCACGGGAAGGTAAACGGTAAACCTAACCCCTATATCCGTATTTTCCGCCTCTATCCTGCCTCCCCTCTTCTCTATAAGCTCCTTGGAAACGCTGAGGCCTATACCTGTTCCTCCCCTGTCCCTCTTTGTAGTGAAAAAGGGCTCAAATATATGGTCCATGATGTACTCAGGAATCTGGGGTCCCGTATTTTCCACACTGAAAAAGACCTCTTTCCCTTTAACACCTGTTTTTATAATTATTTTCTTATCACCATCAGTCTCCTCAAGCGCATCCTCCGCATTGGTGAGGATGTTCAAAAAGGTATGCTGAACAGCATAGGAAGAGGTCTGTATCTGAGGAATGTTGTAATCCGGCTCAAACACCACTTGAATACCCTTCTCCTTGTAGTAGGACTCCTTAAGCTCAAGTATATCTAAAATCAGCTTGTTGAGATCCACCGTGGATACCTGAGGGTGGCTCTGGGGGCTTAGTATGGAAAGATTCTGCACCACCCTGGAGCACTTAATCGCCTCATCCCTTATGTACTCCAGCATCTTTTTCTTGTTGGGATCCTTCTCAATTTCCAAAAGCAGCTCGGAAAATCCGATGATGCCCGTTAGAGGGTTGTTAAGCTCATGGGATATTGTGGAGATCACTCTTTCTATCATCTTTGCCCTTTCCGCCTGGGTAAGGTGCATGTGGAACTGAACATGCTTGGTTATGTCTCTTGCCACATGCACAACAAACTCTTCCTCAAACACATCGTCCACGAACTTGTACATCGTGATGTTGTACACCCTGTCCCTTACCGTTAGCACAAAATCAGTCTTATTCATGGGAGAGTACCTGAGGCTCTGGCAGAGAGGGGTAAACTTGCTGTCGTTGTGGATAAGCTCAAAACACTTCTTCCCCTTTATCTCGCTGCGAGGGACTCCAAATATATACTCCGCTGCGGGATTGCACTCAACTATGTTGCCCTCTTTATCCACCACCCATATGGCTTCATCTATAATAGCAAAGATCCTCAAAACTATATCAAATATGCGGGATGCCTCCCTGTTTATTATGATCTTGGCCAAGGCTTCGGCAAAAGCCTCTGCCACTCCTTTCAGGTACTCCTGAGGCTCCCTGTCAAAGGTTACAAAAGAAAGACAGCCAAAGCACACATCCCCTCTACAAAGAGGGTAAGAGTGCACCCACACATCTATGTTGCCAGCAGGAAGCTTCTCGCTTATAAACTTTTTCTGTTCCACAGCGGAATGGCTAAGAAAGTACACAGTGCCACAAATCCCTTCAAACTCTTTACCTAAATTCTCCATTTTTCCACAGCACCTTTGAGCTACACCGTATCTGTCCCTGGACTCCTTGAAGAGCACACTTACACCAATGATGCCCTCATCCCTTGAGAGAAACCTGCAAAGCGCCTCCACAGTAGCGTCTTCCGTAGCACACCTTTCCAAAACCCTCCGCAGGTTATCTACCCTTATCTCTTTCTGCTTCAACGCTTATCTCCCTTAAAAATTTTGATATTTTTTGTATTGAGGTATTTATCTTTTTCCCCGTGTAGTAGGAAGAAAACCCGCTAAAAATAAAAAAGAAGGCGGACACCACAAAGAGCTTTAACAGCCTCTCCTGAGGCTGCCACCCCTTGAACAGAGCTAGAATGCTGTAGCAGTAGCACAAAAGACCCACCACTATAGTTACACTTGCCACATTTAAAAGCCTTCTAAGCTCTGCCGTTTTGGGCATCAGCCTCTCCATGGCTTCCATGCGCCTTCTGTACTCCTCAGTCCCTATAGCCAGCCTCCTTCTCTCCTGATCCCATACTTCATAGATCCTGCTCACCGTCTCGTAGAACTTCTTTTCGGCGTAGGAAGCCATGAAGAAAAGCATGCTGGAGATAAGGCCTAAAAATCCTATGCTCAGGTAGTACTTAACCACTCTCTAAGCCTTTTCACCGCCTTCCTGATGTCCTCAAGGGAGGTAGCGTAGGAAAACCTAACATAAAGGTGGGTCAAGTTTTCGCCAAAGTCCTTTCCAGGGGTTATGGCCACCTTGGCTTTCTCCAGGGCCTCCATGGCAAAGGAGAAGCTGTCGTTTGTAAAGGCATCCACTCTGGCAAATACATAAAAAGCCCCTTGAGGAGTGTAGTTTACGCCAAAGCCCAAATCCTTAAGGGCTGGGATGAGGTAATCCCTCCTTCTTCTGTACTCCTCCACATAGCTTCGGTAAACTTTAAGGGATTCTTCCGTAAAGCACTCCACAGCCGCGTACTGCAATGGGGTAGGGGCACATATAAAGAGGTTCTGGGCTATGCACTGAAAGAGCCTGATTTTATCCTCTGGAACTATGATCCAGCCCAGCCTCCAGCCCGTGGCCGCAAAGAACTTGGAAAAGCCGTTTATAACAACGGCCCTATCGTAAACCTCCAGGATTGAGTGTGCTTTCTCTTCGTACTCTATACCCTGATATATTTCATCGGAAATAATGCCTAGGTTGCGATCCCTGGCCACCTCCACTATCTCTTCAAGCTCAGCTAGAGAAAGCACGGAGCCTGTGGGATTTGCAGGGGAGTTTATTATGAGCACATCCGCATCCCTTATCTGATCAGGCCTGGGCTCGAAACCCGTATCTTCAAATACCTTAACAGACACCTCCTTAAGGCCAAAAAACCTCACCATGTTCTTGTAGCAGGGATACCCGGGATCCGTGAAGGCGATCCTCTCCCCGTAATCCTCTGCCAGCATCCTTATAGCCGCCATAAGGGCCGGGGAGCTACCAGGCGTGATGAATATCCGCTCTGGATTGAGATCAACCCCGTATCTTTTCCTATAAAAGCAGGCTATAGCCTCCCTCAGCTCAGGGATTCCGTAGCTTGGGGAGTACTTGTTGAGTCCCTCCATAAGCGCTTCTGCAGCTCTTTCCTTAACCTTCGGAGCAACGGTAAAGTCAGGCTCACCAACCTCCATGTGAACCACATCCACACCGGATCTCTCCATCTCAAGGGCCCTTTCTAAGACATCCATCACTATGAAGGAGGTGAGATTCAACCTCTTTCCTCCTGCCTCACCTTAAGTGTTCTCATTCTGTTTATTGAGGATGCTACCTCAAAAGTCCTGGCATAGGCAAGCCCAAAAGTAATATGGCCAGATACGGCATCAAAGCCCCTGCTTTCAACAAGGCTATCCAGCCTCTCAAGCTCATCCCTCAACAGAAAACCGTCCTTTTTCTGAGATAGTCTCCTCAAAAGCTCCGCTATATAGCGAAGCTGGCTGTCATCCACCAACTGCTCAACGAAGGAGACATCTATAACCTCGTTCCCAAAAATTATCTCCTTTAGGCCCTTGGATTTTACCTTGTGGCTTTTCCTCACATGAAAGGTTTCCTTAAGCACCCTCCTTTTTGGAGGCATACTAAAGGGCTCTTCTACCTCCTTTACCCTGTCCGAAGGCATCTCCTCTACTATTTTTTTTGCCACATTCGTTACATCACTGGGCACATAGTCCTCCATGGCTATTACCGTATCTGCAACATCCAGATAGTCTCCAGCTCCACCTGCAACCATGATGGTTGAAACCCCGAACCTCTCGTAAAGCTCCCTTACCCTATCTATGAAGGGCGTTATAGGTTCCTTCTCTTTAGCGATCAGCCTCTGCATCCTTGAGTCCCTTATGAGGAAGTTGGTGGCAGTGGTATCCTCGTCCATGAGCAACACCTCAGCCCCCATTTCCAAGGCCTCAGATATGGCAGCCGCCACAGAGGTTGAGCCAGAGGCATTTTCGGTGCAGAAAAAGCTCGTATCTGCATTGTTGGGCAGGTGATTTATAAAGCTTGAAATATCCACCCCCTCAACATACCTTCCGTCCTCACTTCTCACCTTCACGCTTTTTGGATTTGAAACCACCCATTCCCTTCCATCCCCCGGTATGTGGTTGTACACCCCCATCTCAATGGCGGAAAGAAGGGTGCTTTTCCCATGAAAACCCCCACCCACAATCAAGGTAACCCCTTCCGGTATTCCCATCCCCTCAACGACGCCGTGATGAAGGGTATCAAAACTCACCTTTAGCGAATCTGGGCTTTTAAACACCACCGCCCCCTCTAACGGCCTGTCATCCACCCCACTTCTTCTCGGAAGAACGCTTCCATCCCTGATAAAGGCTACTACACCCTTCTCCTTGAGCCTTGAGCGAATGTATTCTGCATCCTCCACGAGGTTTACAAACTCAACAGCCTCCTTTTGGTTGAAAAGGCTCCACTTTATCTGAGAAGCTGCCTTGGGAACCTCACGGCACAGCATATCCACAGCCACATCGGCCAGAATACTCCTTCCCCTTGCGGGAAGTCCCGCCGTAAACCTTATCTCCACCTTATCCTCACTAACTATGCAGTCAGAGCGAAGAAGCACCTTTTGAGCACCTGCATCAACAAAGTAAAGCCCGCTCTTCCCCGTCCCCCTTGGCCTTGAAAAGGCAGAAAGCCTTTTCGCAAACACCCTGAGAATGTAGTCCTGAAGCCCTATCTTCCTTGGAGGATTACTGAAAAGCTCTTTGGGAAACCCCGCCACATCCATGGAAATTATGAGCCTAAGCTTGCTGGGAGAGGCAAAGGGATCCCCTTGAACATGAATTATGTCAAGGATTGTGCCATCTGGTAGCCGATAGCTTCCCTCTATATCCTTAAGTGCCTTGTATCCTCTAAGGTGAAGCTTTTTTAACCTCTGGGCCAGTTTGTCAACGGAACTCACAGCTCTATACCCACCGCACCCCTCAGGTAGAGATCCTCAAGGGCTTTTCTGGAAGCCTCCTCGCCCACGCCCTTTATCGCATCAAGTAACAGAAACACCTGATAGCCAAGGTTCAACCCTCCCTCGGCAGTGGCCTTCACACAGTACTCAGTGGCAACGCCACAGAGAAAGATTCTTTTAATCCCCCTTTCCCTGAGCAGAGCATCAAGTTTAGTATCCTGAAATCCAGAGTAGGCGTCAAAGTCGGGACTCGTTCCCTTGTTTATCACAAAGAAACCTTCTTTGGGCAAAGTTATATCCTTGTGGATCATCGCTCCCTCAGTTCCTGCAACACAGTGCCTGGGCCACAATCCCCCGTTTTCCTTAAATGAAGCGTGGTTTTCAGGATGCCAGTCCCTGGTAAAGACCACAGTACAGCCCTTTTCGGCAAACACCTTAATATACCTGTTGATATTTGGAATAATATCCCTCGCCCCGGGCACAGGAAGAGAACCCTCAATAAAGTCCTTCTGCATATCAACCACAATCAGCGCATCCATCCGCCCCAAGACAATCTCAACCCTTGCCATCTCAAATTACCCCCAGTTGCGTTAGAACCTTCCCAGCCTCAAAAGTCAAGCGGATCTATCCTTTTGATCCATGGAACGGCATCAAAATCCTTATCTGCGGAAAGTAGATATTTTAAATTCATCTTCTGCATAATACCCACTGTCAAAGCATCATTACCTACCAATCCATAATTTTGCATTATATTAGGTAGCTTTTCCAAATCTCTGAAGCTAAGGTCAAATACCACAAAATTAAAGGCTTGACACATGTCAATTATCTTCCGGCAATCTTCGGATAACTCTGATATCAAATGAGGATTCTTCTTAAGCTTATTTAATGTCTTTTTATAAAACCCATAACGCATCTTGGCTAGTAAAATACATGTTTTAAAGATGACCTCATCAAGGATTCTCACAGTAGTAAGCAGTTTTAGTCTTCCTTCTACTGAAGCTTGAAAAAACTCTTTAACCAGAAGGCTCTGACCAGTAAGAAAATATATAAAAGCGTTGCTGTCCACCAGAATCTTCCTTCCATATAAACATTTGATTTTATCTTTCATAGTAAATTTCTTCATTCAAGGCAATCTCGCTTACCAAATTTTTGTCCTCTATTTTCCACAGGCCGTAGTATCTTTCTACAATAGACTCTTGATGCTGCTTTTTCGCCTGGTATATTTCAAGAGCTTTTTGCTTAATCTCTTTGTAAGTAGGTACTCTCCCCTCTTTCAAAAGCTCTAAGATAGCCTCTCGTAAAACAGCTTTTATATGCCTTGGAGCTTTGAGCTTCCTCACACTTTTAGCTGTTGTATTTTTCTTCACTTTAAGCACCTGAACCCCTTCCCTAGCAAGCTCCTCTTTAACTTCGGCTATGTAACTGTCTTTAAAAGTCGCTGGCGAAGAAATTTCCCGCATACTTCCCCCCTTCTAATTAAACTTCAAAACCTTTAGTCTTTATACAGGATAGTCTATTATTAACAGCCTGTCAAATTTTAGACTGAAAAATTGACGACCGGCAGAAACCCAAGATAAAATTTATTGCAAAAACGAAAAAGGAGGTAGAGATAGCAACCACAACGACGGCTATCCTTAGAAGCATTGAGATATTCTCCCATGTACCATCAGAAGCTTTAAAGAAGCTGTCTGAAATATCAAGGCTTGTTAAGGCGCCCAAAGGCAAGCTCTTATTCTCCCAGGATGAGAGTGCCAAAGGCATATGGGCGGTTGTTGAGGGCAGGGTAAGACTCTACAAGCTCTCCTCATCTGGAAAGGAGCAAACAGTAACTTTTGTGGAGAAGGGAGAGGTATTTGCCGAAGTATCCGTTATTGAGGGAAGCAGCTATCCCGTTTACGCAGAGGCGGAGGAAGAAAGTCTGCTGGTGTTCATAGAAAGAAGGGCGCTGGTGGATCTTATAAGAAAGGAGCCGGATGTAGCGGTATCCCTGATATACAGCATGGCAAAGAGGCTCAAGTATCTGGCTAATTTGGTGGAGATGCTGTCTTTAAAAGAGGTTCCATCAAGACTCGCACAGTATCTCCTTGAGGCTTCCCAGGGCAGAGAGATCTTCCTGCTTCCCGTTAGCAAAAGCCAGCTGGCACTGCTTTTGGGCACCGCGCCAGAAACCCTCTCAAGGGCCTTTAAGAAGCTTTCAAGGGCAGGAGCCATTGATGTTAGAGGGAGCATGGTTAGGGTGCTCTCCTTTGATAAATTAAAAGAAATAGCGGAATTTGGTATGGATTGACATAAGTCAAGGATTTCCTCCGAAGCAGGCCTATCATCTAGCTTAGAAACAAAAAACCAAAGGAGGTAGAGAGATGTTTTGCAATCAGTGTGAGCAGTCGGCAAAGGGAGGATGCACAAAGATTGGTGTATGCGGTAAGGATCCCATAACGGATCTCTTACAGGATCTCTTGATCTACGTACTGGCCGGTCTGGGAGAGGCTGCCCTAAAGGCCAAAGAAAAGGGAGTTGATACGGAAGAGGCCGATGCATTCAGCTGTGAGGCTATATTCTCTACCCTAACAAATGTGAACTTTGATCCCGCAAGGATTGAGGAGTACATAAGAAAGGCCGTTCAGTTGAGGGACAAGCTGGCAAAAGAGGCAAATGTGGAGCTAGAAACAGAAGCGGCAAAGTTTCAGCCCGCCTCCAGCACCGACGGACTTTCGAAGCAGGCGGAAGAGGTGGAGCTTTCCTTTGACAAGGCAGAGGACAAAGATGTTATGGGCCTAAAGCTCACCACCCTATATGGTGTTAAGGGTGTAGCGTCCTACGCGTATCACGCATGGGAGCTGGGCAAGAAGGACGACGGACTATTCAAGTTCGTACACGATGTGCTGATAAAGATTTACGAAAACGGAAACATGGAGCAATGGCTTAATCTTGCCCTTGAAACGGGAAGGTACAACATCCTAGCCATGGAACTTCTGGATAACGGACACGTGGAGAGGTTCGGTCACCCCGAGCCCACAAGGGTGAGTATTGGAACCAAAAAGGGAAAGGCTATACTTGTCTCAGGCCATGACCTTTTGGCCCTTGAAAAGCTTTTGGAGCAAACAGAGGGCAAGGGCATATACATTTACACCCACGGAGAGATGCTACCCGCCCACGGATATCCAGGACTTAAGAGATTCCCACATTTGGTAGGCCACTACGGAACAGCCTGGCAGAACCAAAGGGAGGAGTTTGAAAAGTTCCCCGGTCCCATAGTGATGACCACAAACTGTCTCATGCCTCCAAAGGACAGCTATAAGGACAGAGTGTACACCATGGGACCCGTGGGCTTTCCAGGCGTTAAGCACATAAATGACCATGACTTTTCCCAAGTAATTGAGCACGCCCTCAAACTTTCTGGCTTTGACAAAGATGAGGAAAAGGACTACTGCTACACCGGATTTGCCAGAAATGCAGTGCTGTCCGTGGCAGACAAGATCGTTGAGCTGGTAAAGGCAGGAAAGATCAGGCACTTCTTCTTGGTTGGAGGATGCGACGGAGCAAGGCCTGGAAGAAACTACTACACAGAGTTTGTGGAAAAGGCACCCAAAGACACCATTATACTGACGCTTGCCTGTGGAAAGTTCCGCTTCTTCACCAAAAAGCTGGGAGACATTGACGGCATCCCAAGACTTTTGGACATAGGACAGTGCAACGACTCCTACTCCGCGGTTCAAATTGCTCTGAAGCTTGCAGAGGTGTTCAACACCGATGTTAACAGCCTGCCCCTCTCGCTCATCCTCTCCTGGTACGAGCAGAAGGCTGTTGCTATACTACTGTCGCTACTGTATCTAGGCATCAAAAACATCAAGATAGGACCGACAGCGCCCCAGTTCTTCACTGAGAACATCCTCAAGTTCGTCCAGGAGAAGTACAACCTCCAGTTAATAAAGACACCAGAGGAGGATCTAAAGGAAATCCTAGGCTAGGAACTACGGGAGGGAGTATTCCCTCCCTTTTTATATTGACAACCGAATTAGGCTGGCATAACTTTTGTAAAAAATACAAAAAAGGAGGAAACAATGAAAAAGTTTCTTCTACCAACACTGCTGATTCTTTTGATAGCCTCCGCCTCTCACGCCATACCCACAAAGCTTATAGTGAGGGCAAGAGCGCATGACGCCAAGTTTATAGGAAGTGCCGTGGGAGGAGTAGCAGTCACGGTGAGGGATGCCTTTACGGGAAAGATACTTGCAACAGGCAGCATTGAAGGCGGCACTGGAAACACAAAGATCCTCATGCTTGAGCCCATAAAGAGAGGAACACTGCTATCCCAAGGAGGAGCTGCAAAAGCGGAGTTCGTGTTTGACATAGACAAACCCGTAAAACTTCAAATAGAGGTTGAAGGTCCCCTTGGTGCAGGGCTCAATGTTCACAAAGAAGTAAAAACCGTTTGGCTCATTCCTGGAGAGGACATTGACGGAGACGGCGTAATATTCACCCTATACGGCCTAATTGTTCACTCATACAGCCCCAGTCCCCATCAGTTCTATACCCTTGGCCAAAAGGTCCTGATAGGTGCACATGTTACTCCCCTTTGCGGATGCCCCGTATCTCCAGGATGCATATGGGACGCAAGGGACATAGATGTTAAGGCCTACATCTACAAAAATGGAAAGCTCATAGCAAAGCTCCCCCTCAAATGGTCCGGCAAGATCAGCAGCTTTGAGGCAGAGTTCACGCCGCCCGGAAAGGGAGGATACAAGGTGTTTATAACGGCGGCATCCAAAGACGGAAACCAAGGAGTTGCTGTAACAGGTTTTGTCGTGGTGCCAGAAAAGATGTACAAGATGATATTAAACAGGTTGAAAAAGTAGGAGGTGAAGCATGGATAAAAAGGAGCTCGTGTTGAAGGCCATGAAGGATGCGGGAAAACCTGTAAGGCCTGGAGACATCGCAAAAGCCACAGGACTTGAAAGCAAAGAGGTTTCAAGGATCATCAAAGAGCTAAAGGCCGAAGGAAAGGTTATATCCCCTAAGCGCTGCTACTATGCCCCAGCAGAGTAGGGAGGGACCCCCCTCCCTACTCTTTTTCCTCCTTTGCTTCCACCCTGCACTTAGCACACAAGGTTTTGTGGCTGAAGCTGTGGGGATCGTTGTGAATCACCAAAAAGTTTCCCCTTTCCACCTCAAAGCTGTAGTAATACACTGTCATATCATCGGAGCAGTCTCCTGTAGCTCCCATATCCGGTAGTTCATAACTTTCCCTTTCCACAAGAACACCCTCCTGCCCACACTTAGGGCAAACCAGTCTATACCTAGTTATGTTCATGGAAAAACCCTCCCTCAGAGATTATATTTTCCCTCACACATCTAGCTTGGAGGATGGGCATGGAGTTGTCAATCGGCACGGTCTTCATCCGCCTATTTGTGGCATTTGTTTTGGGAGGAGTGATAGGCATTGAAAGGGAGATAAGGAACCAGCCCGCAGGCTTCAGAACCCACGCTATACTCGCCGTGGGCTCTGCTTTACTAATGATGCTATCCTACGCAGCAGCTCTAAAGTACGGGGTTTCAAGGAGCTCTCCAGGAGACCCCACCCGTATAGCCTCTCAGGTTGTAAGCGGCATAGGATTTCTGGGAGCCGGAGCCATACTGAGAATGGGTCCCTCTGTAAAAGGCCTAACCACTGCGGCAAGTCTCTGGACCACAGCGGCTATAGGACTGGCAGTGGGAGGAGGCTTTTATGCACCGGCCGTTATAGCAACGGGACTTCTGCTTCTGGCCTTATGGCTTTTAGGAAGAATGGAAAAGCGTTTTCTGTTTACAAAGCCCAGAAGAGCCCTGTTTATTGAAGCCGTGGATGAACCAACCCTCATGGGAGACATAGAAAGGGTGCTGGACTCCTTAGGATACAGCATGGACTTTGTAGAGATAGACAGGGACAGCAAGCAGTGCAAAGTGGATGTGCAGATGGTTATAAGGCCGAAACTCGGTGTAGTGGCAGAAGAGGATCCGGCAAGAATTGTGAAAAAGCTACTTGATATACCCGAGGTTAGTAATGTGGAGATCCGATAGTATTAATCTGAGTGGGGGCCCATGGCCCCCAGCAAACTTAAGGCAGATGTATCCCTACAGCGTTGCAGTAGGCAATTATGAAGAAAAGGACTCCTTCAATCAAAGAGATAAAACCAGCTATCTTTCCAAAAACATGTTTGCCTGTATAGGAACCAAGGGAAAGCAACCAGCAAAGAGGCACCAACAGCCCAAACGCCCAGGTGAGCGTTACAAGGTGATGCTTGGCCAAGAAAGCCGCTGCAAACAGGAAGTAAAAGCCAGTGAACCAAACGGCATGAGCCTGTACCTGCCTGTTGGTATCACCAGACACAAACGCTGCTCCCAAAGCCCACAAGAGTAGAATAAAAGCCGCTGCTGCCGTGGCACCGAACATATCCTTAGCCGCTATAAGAAAGGCCAAGGCTATAGTCTCCATCAAACCACCTGTAAGAAGGACCCATCCGAAATCCTTTGGATCGTTCTTGCCAATGCCCAACTCCACAAATCCGATGATCCAAAGCATTACCGCAGCTTCCCAAATCAAGGTATTCATAGCAACATGTGCCATAACTCAACCTCCTATCAAAATTTAATTTTAAAAATGTTAATGATACAAAAAGACGTCTAATCCGAGACTAACAGGCAATAAACGGCGGATCCCTACTTCTCAAACAGCACCTCCCTCAAATCTTATCTAACGATATTTTAATAATAGAACATGCATGTTGATAATGTCAAGAAATTTTCACTGCAATTTAACGGATCACAAGGAAAATCAGAGGGATAGCTAAAAATCCAACAAAAACCTTGTTAGTAAAGAGGCTAAGATATGAGAGCCCTTCCCTCTAGGAAGGCTTTTTTGTTTATTTCCAAAAATCTTGAGGGTATTGACATCTCAATCGCCGAAAGCCAGGTCTCCTCACTCCAAGGCAGGAATGTGGACAGTGCTCCGAGCATAACCATATTTAAAGCCCTGGGATTACCGATGGCTTTTGCAACATCCAGTGCAGGAATATGCCAGACAGAAAAGTGCCGCCTCATCATGGCCACGGGATCCTCTGGATATTTAGCTTCCCCGCTTAGCACCGTTAAAGGATTAACCCTCTGTTTGTTTATCAGCACCTTGGCATCGGGCTTGAGATACTGGGCATACCTTAGGGCCTCAAGCTCCTCAAAGGCCAGCATGTAATCAGCCGTACCCAAAGGTATCACGGGAGAATAAACCTTTTCCGCCATCCTCACATGGGAAAAAACGCTCCCTCCCCTCTGCGCCATACCGTGGATCTCACTCTTTTTCACATCAAGCCCACAGGATATAGCCAAGCGGCCCAATACTTCAGAGGCAAGAAGCACTCCCTGCCCCCCAACCCCGCATATTATTATGTCAATCTTCATCGGCATTTCCTCCAGAAGCGACTATTGCTTCCACAGGGCAAACCTGCGCACATACACCGCACCCAAAGCAGAGGACCTCATCTATGCGTGCCTTATCTTTCATAGAAAGGGCCATACAGCCCACCTTAAGGCAGGCACCGCATGATATGCACCTTTCCTCATCAACACAAAAACGCTTAGAGGGTCTTTTTGCTATCAGCGTGCAGGAGCGTCTCGTTATAATAACCGAGGGCTCATCCAACTCAAGCTCCTCCTTTACCGCCCTGTAAACCTCATCCACCTTATACGGATCCACAACCCTTATCCTCTTTATGCCCATGGCCCTGGCAAGGTCCTCTATGGCTATCCTTGTGGTGGGACGGCCCTTGGCATTAACTCCCGTCGCAGGATGAGGCTGTTTCCCTGTCATGGCAGTGGTTCCGTTGTCCAGTATAATCACAGTGGACGGAGACCGGTTGTAGGCTATGTTCATCAGGGAGGCAACACCTGTGTGCATAAAGGTGGAATCCCCTATAACAGCCACTGAATCCCTCATTCCAGAGATAGCTGCACCATGCTCCATGGATACGCCGGCTCCCATGCAGATACAGGAATGTATGGAGGAGAGGGGCTTTAACGCTCCAAGGGTGTAACAACCAATATCCCCCAGAACCTTCACCTTGGCCTTTCTAAGGGCCACGAACACCCCTCTGTGGGGACAGCCCGGACAGAGTGTCGGCGGGCGAGATGGGATATCGGAAAAGCTTACAAATCTCGGTTTGAAGCTTTTGTCCACACAGGATCTCACAATATCCGGGCTGAACTCTCCATCTTCAGGGAAAACCTCCTTTCCCAAAACCTCTATTCCTGAAGCCTTTATCTGCTCCTCAAATACGGAATCCAGCTCTTCCACCACATACACCCTCTCAACCTCTTTACAGAACTCCCTGATAAGCCCAATGGGAAGTGGATTTATGACGGAAAGCTTCAAAACAGAAGCCTCCGGAAAGGCCTCCTTAACATACTGGTAGCATATGCCTGAAGTTATGAATCCTATAGATTTATCCAAAAGCTCTACTTTATTTAGCTCGCTTTTTTCCGAAAACTCTTTGAGCCTCTTTTCCCTTTCCAACACTGCCTTGTGCCTTCCCCTGGCAAAGGCAGGAAGCATCACCCACTTTGAGGGATCTATCTGAGGTGGCTTTTTCTCAACAATCTCTCTTTTCCCCACCTCAACAACGCACTTGGAATGGGATATGCGGGTGGTGAGCCTGATGAGAACCGGTGTGTCAAACTCCTCGGAAAAGGAAAAGGCCTTTTTGGTGAATATTAAAGCCTCCTGAGAGTCTGCAGGCTCAAGGGCAAGGATCCTTGCCGCCTTTATGTATCTTCTCGTGTCCTGCTCGTTCTGGGAGCTGTAAAGCCCGGGATCGTCCGCAACAGCAATCACCAAACCCCCATTCACCCCTGTATAGGAACTGTCCCCTA
>JALVZS010000025.1 GCA_027022065.1 bacterium | reverse complement strand
TCTCTCAAGAAGGGGATGGACACCCTCTGCAGCCCTCATAGCCAGAGAACTCAGCATCTCGTGCATCCTAAAGGCATAGGGCCTCAGCTTCAGTATATCTTCCTGGGCCCTTCTAAACTTGGCCGCAGAGACCAGTTTCATAGTATTTGTTATTTTCTGAGTGCTCTTAACGCTCGCTATCTTTCTTCTCATATCTCGGAGGCTTGGCATCTCAGCCCCCCGTTAAACCACAAATATCTTTTTAAATTCCTGAACTGCCTCGTGCATGCGCTTCTCAAGATCCTTGGATATCTCCTTCTTCTCCCTTATCTCATTCAGTATATCAGGTTTGTTGGACCTCAGGAACTCAAGATACTCCTGCTCAAATCTAGAAACGGCCTCCACAGGCAGGTCATCAAGGTATCCGTTAACGCCCGCGAATATAACGGCAATCTGCTCCTCAACGGGCATGGGCGAGTACTGCTTCTGCTTCAGCAGCTCAACCATGCGCTCACCACGGATGAGGAGCTTTCTTGTGGCCTCATCCAACTCGCTTGCGAACTGGGCAAAGGCCTCCATTTCCCTGTACTGGGCAAGGTCAAGACGGAGCATTCCGGCAACCTGCTTCATAGCCTTTATTTGAGCTGCTCCTCCAACGCGCGAAACGGAAAGGCCAACGTTAATAGCAGGGCGTATTCCTTTGTAGAACAGATCGGTTTCAAGGTAAATTTGACCATCGGTAATGGAAATAACATTTGTGGGAATGTAACCAGATATATCTCCCGCCTGTGTTTCAACTATGGGAAGGGCCGTTAGTGAACCTCCTCCCTTCTCATCACTGAGCTTGGCCGCTCTCTCAAGGAGACGTGAGTGGAGGTAGAAGATATCGCCAGGATAGGCCTCGCGGCCAGGTGGACGCCTGAGAAGCAGTGAAACCTCCCTGTATGCCTGGGCCTGCTTGGTCAGGTCGTCGTATATGATGAGGGCGTGCATGCCGTTGTCCCTGAACCACTCTCCCATGGAGCATCCAGCATAAGGCGCTATGTAGAGCAGCGGAGCGGGATCGGAAGCAGTAGCCGCCACAACGATGGTGTAATCCATGGCACCGTACTGTCTCAGCTTTTCCACAACCTGGGCAACTGTGGAGCGCTTCTGGCCTATAGCAACATAGATACAGTAAACATCGGTATTTTTCTGGTTGATTATGGCATCAATGGCTATGGCTGTCTTACCCGTCTGACGGTCACCTATGATAAGCTCCCTTTGTCCCCTTCCGATGGGAATCATGGAGTCTATGGCCTTTATACCCGTCTGGAGAGGTTCGCAAACGGGTTTCCTATCACATATACCAGGAGCTATACGCTCAATAGGCAGGTACTCCTTGGCCTCAATGGGACCAAGTCCATCAATGGGCTGCCCCAGAGGATTCACAACCCTGCCCAAAAGTTCCTTACCAACTGGAACAGACATGATCCTGCCCGTTCTCTTGACCCTGTCTCCTTCTTTTACGTAAATATCCTCTCCAAAGAGAATCACTCCGACGTTGTCCTCTTCTAGGTTGAAGGCCATGCCCATTACACCACTGGGAAACTCCACTATCTCGGAGTACATAACATTATCCAGCCCGTAAACACGAGCGACTCTGTCTCCAACGTAGGTAACTATACCCTCTTCTGCTAGCTCAACGGTTCTTTCAAACTCTTCAATACGTTTTTTGAGAATCTCACTTATCTCTTCAGCCCTTATCTGCATTCCCTCACCTCTCTACAAGCTTTTCTTTTATGCTTCTTAAGTTTCCTATTATGCTTCCGTCAAAAACAACTCCACCTATATAGGCCACAGCTCCTCCTATTATAAGGGGATCCTTCTCCACCGAAAGAACCACTTTCTTTCCCAGTTTTTCAGAGAAAATCCTTTCAAGCTCATGGACCTCCTCTTCTGACACATCAAAGGCCACCTTGAGAACTCCTCTGATCTGGCCCTTAAACTCATCGGATATCTTTCTGAACTCCTCCACTATATAGGGAAGGATGGCCACTCTGTCTTTCTCCACGATGAGGAGGAAGAAGTTTTCCAAATAGGCAGGAAGTTCTAATTTCTTTATATACTCCCTGGCGGCTTCAAATTTCTCGCTCCTGTTCACTATAGGCGTAGTAAGGTACTTATAGAAAAGCTCATCTTGCTTTAGAGCATCCACCAAGGCCTTTAGCCTGTTATAGGTTTCATCATAGTCTATACACTTATCCTTACAAACCATTGCAAGAGCCTTAGCGTATCTTCTCGCCAATCCCCTCATCAGTGTACCTCTTTGATATTTTTCACTTTGCTAACATAATCTGCAAATAGATTCTTTTGGTCTTCTGGTGTTATCTTTTCCTTCAAAAGATTCTCAGCCATATTCACGGCAAGCTCAATAGCCTCCTGCTGTAGCTCCTGCTTAGCTTTTTTTACCTCAAGCTCTGTGGCAACTTTTGCCTGCTCTTTAAGGCGGGCAACCATCCTTTGAGTCTCCTCTCTTATACGGGCTATCTGCTCGTTCTTCTCCTTTTCAGCCTGCTCAAGTATATGAGAAATCTCCCTTTCTAGATTAGCTATCTTACCCCTGGCCTCCTCCAAATGCCTTTTGGCCTCTTCTCTACTTTTCTGGGCTTCCTCAATGGCACTGGCTATGTTCTGCTTTCTGTCTATGAATTGTTTCTTTATGTAATTTCCTGTAAACTTGTACAAAAGCCAGAGGAATATAACGAAGTTTATTATCCTGAAAATCTCCATCTTGATGCTTACCTCGTGATGGGCACCTTCAGAAGCCCAAACCACAAGAGGTATAAGGACAAAGAGAATCGTACCTATAAGCCTTCTCATACCCTTCCCTCCAGCTTTCTTCCAAGGAGCCTCTCGGATATAAGCACCGCCAAGGCCCCCACCATCTCGCGAAGCTTTTTCCTTGCCTCTTCCTTCTCCCTCTCCAGCTGCTCCTTAAGAGATGCAAAGGTTGCCTCAAACTCCTTCCTAACCTGAGTAAGGGCCTCCTTCTGCTCCTCCTGGACCTTGGTTCTAGCCTCGTTGACAAGCTTCACGGCCTCCTGCCTTGCAGAAACAAGCTTGCTCTCATACTCCTCAAAGAGTTTCTTGGCTTCCTCATTGAGCCTCTTGGCCTCCTCCAACCCTCCCTCAATGAGCTGTCTTCTTTCGTCCATGATGCGGAATATGGGCTGGTAGAGAAGCTTACTAAGGATAAGCACCAATGCTATAAATACAGCCATCTGAATAAGGATCGTATAATTCAGTTCTATCATGGGTACCTCCAGCTCTTTTGTGAAGCCCGTTGCATGACTAACAGGAAAGATACCTTTAGTCAAGAGCTTAAGTCAGCCAAAAGGCGTTCTATATCCCTCCTGTCCCCTGTTAACACTAGTTTAGACGTGCGCTTTCCGTGAATAACCCTCATCTTCAAACCATACTTGGAAAGCATACCCTTACTCTCCTGAACATCCCTTTTCCTCATGGCCCTTACTAGCTCTTCGGTGTCCCTCACAGAAAGGCTGTTGTTTACAACCTCCTTAAAGGCCTCAAGCATAAGATCCCTGTTAGGCAGAGACAGCAAAGCCTTTGCGTGCCCCAGGGTTATTTCACCCTTCTCCAGGGCACTAATGACCTCATCTGGAAGTCTAAGCACCCTCATTACATTGGCTATGTGGGCCCTACTCTTTCCCGTAAGGGACGCTATCTCCTCCTGCGTCAGACCGAACTCCTTGGTAAGTCTCCTGTAGTAAAGGGCCTCCTCCACAGGATTCAGCCCCTTTCTCTGAACATTCTCAACCAGGGAGAGGATCGCTATATCCCTTTCGTCCCAGCTTCCCACCACCACTGGCACCTCTTTTAAGCCAGCCCTTTTTGCTGCCATCCACCTTCTCTCGCCCGCCACTATTGAGAACTTCCCGCCCTCCTCTGTAACCACTATGGGCTGCAGTATCCCGTGCTTTTTTACAGACTCCACAAGCTCGTCTAGCTCCTCATCGGCATTGAGCCTCGGCTGGAACCTGCCGGGCTCCAGGCTATCAATGGAAAGCACCCTAAACGAAACGCTAGACTCCCCAGTAGATCCCAGCAGAGCCTCCAATCCCCTTCCTAGCCTTCCCTTACGCATCTCTTTATCACCTCTAAAGTGAGCTTTTTATAGGCTTCTGCCCCTGCAGACTTTGCATCGTATAAAAGTATAGGAAGACCATAGCTTGGAGCCTCACACAGCCTTACATTTCTGGGAATGATGGTTTTAAAACAGTTGTTGGGAAAGTGTCTTTTAACCTCCTCCACTATCTCCTTTGAAAGCCTGGTTCTTGCGTCATACATGGTCATGAGAAAACCTGCTATTTCCAGATCGGGATTGAACCTGGAGTTGACCAGCTCCACGGTTTGCAGCAGCTTTGCAAGTCCTTCCAGCGCATAGTACTCGCACTGAACGGGAACTATCAGCCACCTTGCCGTAACCAAGGCGTTCACCGTCAGTATCCCCAGCGAAGGAGGGCAGTCTATAACGCACACATCGTAGCCGTTTTTATCCG
>JALVZS010000024.1 GCA_027022065.1 bacterium | reverse complement strand
GATGATGAAAGTATCATAGAGAAAAAGATCTCATCTATGGATATGGTTTTTGAAAAGCGCAAGGGTTTTGAGGCTGTTATTAAAAACATGGAGCTTGATGTTAATGACTATAAGGTGTTAGATGCGATAAATGGCAAAAGAAATGTTAGAGATATTATAGATGATGTAGGTCTTTCAGCACAGGAGGTTAAACGCATTCTTTATGGATTTCTGTGCACGGGTGTGATAAAACGCTCTCCACCAAGAATAAGAAAAGAAAAACTTAGGCTCTTTCCCATTGAGCTTGTGAAGAAGCTGATAAACAAGATAAAGGGTTTGTAAATGAAGCTAAAGATACTGGTTACGGGTCCTTTTGCTTCTGGGAAGACCACATTTATAAACACCATTAGCGAGATAGAGGTTGTTAAAACAGATGAGATTACCTCTTCTGCGGAGGAGAGAGCAGAGAAGGAACACACAACAGTTGCTATGGACTTTGGTAGGATAACGATTGACGATAGCAATGTGCTTTACCTTTTTGGCACACCAGGTCAGCCAAGGTTTGATTTTATGTGGGAGATACTTTGTAGGGGTGCTTTAGGAGTTGTTGTGCTGGTTGATAGTGCCAAGGGTGATAGGATAAAGGATGCGAGACCTTACATAGACTACTTCAATGTTCACCTTGGGGTTCCCTATGTGGTTGCAGCCAATAAGCAGGATATTCCCGGAGCTTGGGCTCCTGAGTATGTTAGAACAGTTTTAGATTTAAGTGAGGAGGTTCCCGTTCTTCCCTGTGTGGCTACAGACAGGGAGAGTGTTAAGAGGGTGTTGCTTACGTTGCTTGATCTGGTGTTGCACTACGCTGGGGAGAAGGCAGATTAGTGCTATATGCTTGTTAGTACCTTGTTGAATATGTCTATTAAGATTTCTTTTAACTCTTGATTGTTTATTTCCTCTCCAAGGATTTCTATGAATCTGGGAAGTTCATTTATGCTTATAGTATCTTTAGTTCTTGACATGCTTTTTAATGTGTCATCTATTAATATCTTTGCCACAGGACCTATTTTTAGTGCCACTGCCTTTTCTACCTCGCTCCAGAACTCTTGGGGCACCATGGCTAGATCTTTATCCACTACTCCTAGTGAGGCATTTCTGAGTATGGATGGTATATCCACTAGGGATTCTACTACGCCTATGCTTAAATTCATGGAGCCTTTTATAACCAGGTGAACCTTTTGATAGGAAAAGAAGATATATTTCTCTTGGTTACCTGCAAGGAAGCCTTTAGATAGTGTTTCGCTATCAAACAGCTCGCTTTGGAGTGTGTCAAGTATGTTCATTATGGGTCTTAAACCTCGGGGTTCTCCCATCTGGAATATTTGACTTCCCGATATAACACAGATCCAGTCAATATCTTTTACAGTTTCCTTGAGAAACTTTAGTGAGGAGATGCTATTCTTGTTCATACTTCTGCACCATTTCCATAGCGTTTTTCTGGAAATTCACGGCTTTTGATTCGTCTTCTATCTCTTCTGATAGGAGCTTTATAACTTTTTTCGCATCTTCTGTGGTAGCATTGGAGAAGTTCTTGCCAATGGAGTGTAAGGTGTCTTCTACAATGGCTTCTGCTATAGGTCCTTTGATCTTGGCAAATTCTTTTATCAACTCTTTCCAGAAGCCTTCTTTAAGGTTGCGCATTTCAGAGGAGGTTGGGATTTCCATTAGAGTGTCAAGGGATTCTTCAATACTAGAAGCTTCTGTTAAGTTATTACTTGAGATATCTTCCTTAAGCTCTACCAGCTTTTTGTCTATTAGTGCTTTTATAATTTTTGTTACTTCTATCTCGTCTTTGCCTAATCTTGAGGCTATCTGAGAAACATTGGACACCTTTGGTATTTCAACTATCACATTCCACTCATCTGCTGTGAGTTCTATTTTTTCTGTATCTGTTGGTTTTAAAATGGGCTTCATACTGGTGAATTTTAGTATCTGGATGTCTTCCTCTATCTTGTTCAATAGTTCCTCTGTGTCTTCTTCAAATTGTCTTATGGGAATTATTTTCCCCTCTTCAAATGAGAAGTTTCCCTCTTCTAGCTTTGAAACTATTAGGAGTGCCTGATACCCCTTGGCGTCTTCAAGGAAAGCGGCTATGATTTTCCCTTGCTCAAAGAATACCTGTGCTTCCGATGTTGGAGTTTCAAGGGTGAGTTTCCCTGTCACACCTGCTTTAGAAAGCAATTTTAATAGCGAGATAACACTTGTTTCTCTTAGATTACCTTTGAGCATTTCTCAGAACCCTCCCGTGAAATCTACTTGCAAAAAGTTACACTTTTTGTCTTGTGTTGTCAATTTTACGCTGCTGTGATATTTAAAAATCAAAAGCGGGTGGAGGAAGGCTATGATAGCTTTGCCTCATGGTAAGGTGGTTTATTCGGATTTGAGGATATCTGCCGTTAGGATGGATAAGTTTTTAAAAAGCCTTCAGAGTGAGAACTTCACTGGTTATCTTAGGTTGGAAACACCAGATTTAACTGGTGTTATATTTTACGATACGGGAAAGATAATAGCCGTTAAGACCTTTCCAGAGGTTTCGGACCCTTTGGTTTCCATAATGGAGGTTAGCTCTAGATCAGATGGAACTATAAGCGTTTATGCTTTTTCCCCTGAGATTATAAACATACTGGCTGCTGCTGTTGCGGGAAAGGAGGTTTTTTCAGGTGTTCCCTTTGAGATAGTTGATGTTGATAAACTCTTCTCATGGCTTATCAGGAGGAAGTTTTCTGGAGTGCTGCTTATAAGAAGCGAGGAGGATGAGGTAAATTTTTCTGTGTTTTTCTTTGAGGGTACTCCTTTGGAGTACATATATGAAAGCATTGATGCAACAATTAAAGGTGAAAAGGCAATGGATAAAATAAAAGAGTTGCAAAGCTTGTCAGATTCGGTGATTGCCCTTTATGAAGCCACCTTTGAAAGGGCAGATGTGGGGGAGATCGGAGATAAACTGGATCCCTTGAGGGAGGTTAAGGAGTTCTTTGACGACATAGTGCCCCGTTTGGGGCTTGATGATAAGAGGTTGAGAATGGTTAGCAATCAGCTTGCGGATAGATTTCCATTCCTGGATCCCTTTATCCCTTCCGTTTACTTTAAAAACGGTGAGCTTGTGGTGGAGGATGAGTCTATACCTGTGAAGGAGATTATGGAGGGGTTAAAAGAACTGCTCAGAGGGATCTTGGAGGGGATGAAGGAGAAGGACAGGGATAAAGCAAAAGCTGTTATAAAGAATGCCCTTTCAGGAAGGCCTATTTTGCAGTCGTTCTTGGAGCTTGTTGAGTAAGCTTTTGGGGAGTGGGTATGTCTGAGCAGGAAAAGGAGTTGAAAAGGGTTCTTTCTCAGTTTCGCAAGTACTCAAAGGCGCAGTTAGTTGCTCTTTTTGTGGGGGGCAAGTTGGTTGCCGCTTCTCCATCAGGAAAACAGCTTGATTTTGCTGCTGACTTTGTAAACTTCTTTTCTTATGCTGAAAGGTTGTCCAAAAACCTCGGAAACTCTTTGAAATACGCTTTGTTGGAGGGAGAAAATTTCTGTGTTTACGCTTCAAGACTTACTCAAAAGGTATCCATCTTAATCCTTTTTTCTCCAGAGGTTACCAGCTTTGGTTCAGTGAAGCTTGGTGTAATGCAGATAAAATCTAGGATAGAAAGCTACAATCTTACTCCTGTTGTGGAAGAGGTTCAGGAAGGGTTGGATATTGATGTTAACGCAAGTCTTGAAGATAAAGAGTTGGATGAGCTTATTGAGGCGTTGAAGACCGAGTTAAAGGAGAATTTGGCAAAAGAGTAAAGGGAGGGAAGTTATGAGCATTAGAGCCAAGATTTTACTTTTGGGCGTTATTCCTACGGTTTTAGCGGCTTTGTTTATTGGAGTGCTTGCGGTGTATTTTCATACAACTGTTCTTACTCGTCAAATAGTGGAGTCTGGTAAGAATTTTACCTATACTTTGGGACTTGCTGTTGAAGATGCCATGCTTGCCAATGATTATTCTATAGTTAGTGAGATTGATAACTCTTTTAACAAGTTAGGACTTGTTTTGGCAAATTTTGTTTACAGGGGAGATGGTGTTCTGGTGGCTGCTGCTCCCAATGATAAGAAGGTGATAGATGTCTTTAACAAAGAGTTTCAAAAAATAATAAATGAAGGGAAAATTAAAGGAATGGAGTTTTTTAACTCTCCTGTTCCTTTAGTTTTGAAAGGCTCAAGTTACTCCAGATTCATAGTCACATACTACGGGATTCAAAATGGTATTCTAGGATATGCCTTTGCTGTATTTCCTACAGCATTTGATGCTGTTGTTAAGACACAGAAAAAGCTTGTATTGATAGTTAATGGGGTTTCTGTTGTCTTTGTCCTTTTCCTCGTGGTTGTGTCTGTGCTTCTCGGTAACAGCCTTGCCAATAGGCTTGAGTATCTAAAGGAAGCTGCTGAAAACCTGAGCTTGGGAGATCTTGACACTCCTATAGAGTATAAGGGTAAGGATGAGCTTTCCTCTGTGGCTGAATCTTTGGAGAGGATGAGGCAGTCTTTGAAAGCGGCCATTGAAAGGCTGAGAAGG
>JALVZS010000023.1:3387-4614 GCA_027022065.1 bacterium | reverse complement strand
ATTTATCAGTAAGTAATCAGTCTAAAAGAACAATTTCTCTATTGGCAAGATCTAGTTGCCAAAATATAAATAAAGGCGATACTGTAAGATATGAAGTTCCCCCAAATTTATATATTGAAATTTACAAAGGATGGTGGTGCTGGTGGCAGCTACTACTAAGTGGACATATCTCCAATTTAGATACTAACCATGACTGCACTGCAGAAGTAATATGTTCAGGAAAAGGAAAAAATGTTCACTGTACCAGTAATTAACCCATTCCTATCTTACTTACTAAATCATATATAGGCATAAGTAGTGATATCATTACTATGGCAAAAAGTCCTCCCACAACCACTAGTACAAAAGGCTCCAGCATTTTCCCTATCTTTTCCGTAATATCCGCCAATTTTTCGTAATAAAACTGAGCAGCAAACTTTAGCTGTTCGTCTAGGGTTCCGCTCTCTTCTCCGGATTTTATCATTCTTATAAAAAACTTCGGAAACAAAGGAACCTCTTCTGAAAAGCTCTTGGACAGGGAGTCTCCCAAAACCACTTTTTCCTTTATTCTCGCCATAGCCTTTTGAAAAACTCTATTGCTAACACTTCCCGCTACAAGCTCCAGGGTTCTGTCCATATTGGCTCCCGCGGAAATCAAGAGTCTCATGTAATCTGCTATAAAAGCCAACTGGAAATTGCAGACTATCAGTCTTACTATGGGCATTTTAATAAAAAGAAAATCTAAAACATAGGCAAACTTCTCGTTCTTCTTACGGAGAATAATGGAAGCCACAATTAATACAACCCAGAACATCAAAATGTAATACCAGTAAAGCTTAAAAATGTTGCTTGTAGCCATTACTATCAAAGTTATACCGGGTAGTTTTAGGTTCATACCTTGGAAAAGCTTTACTATCTTAGGAAGCACATAAACCAGCCAAAACACCAAGGCTCCAAAGGTGGAAACCAGAACAAAGCTAGGGTACATCAGTGCCCTTTTTATGTTGTTTTTAAGCTCCAAAACCCTCTCAAGATGATCTGCTATGTCTTTAAACGCTCCATCAAGGTTTCCCGTTTCCTCTCCTATTTTTATTACCCTGTGGAATACCTCCGGGAAGACCTTTGATGCGGCAAGGGCATCAGACAGCCTCTCTCCAGCCTTTACCATTTCTGCAACCTCGTTAACCGCCCTTTGGAGCGCTTTGCTTGTGGCCATCTCGGCGTAATCCTCAAGGGCATAGACTATGG
>JALVZS010000023.1:0-3377 GCA_027022065.1 bacterium | reverse complement strand
GTCGGGAAGCTCGTAGTAGGAAACCAGTATAGGATCCCTTGATCTTAGATACCTGAGAAACTCCTCCTCGTTTGCAAGTAGAAACTTAGATTTGCCACTGAGGTAAACCAGTCTGCAAAAATAAAGGGCCATGTCAACCTGCCACCCTTCTTACTTCGTCAAGGGTGGTTATTCCTTTTAAGGCCTTTTCTATCCCGTCCTGCCTTAAAGGCACCATGCCCTTTTCCATGGCAACCCTTTTTATGTCCAGAAGGCTTTTTCCATCGGAGATCATGTGGGCTATGTCCTCATCCACAACCATTATCTCGCTTATGACAGTTCTTCCTATGTAGCCCGTATGGTTGCAGGACTCACATCCCCTTCCCCTGTAAAGCACTGTTCCCTCAGGAACTCCAAACTCCTCCACCTCTTGGGGAGTAACCTCATACTCTTCTCTACAGTATTCGCATATCCTTCTCACCAGCCTTTGAGAGATGGATGCTGCAAGTGCGTATCCTAGCATAAATCTATCAACATTGAAGTCAACGAGTCTCGGTATGGTGGAAACCGCATCGTTGGTGTGAAGTGTGGAAAGGACCAAATGACCCGTGATGGAGGCCCTTAAAGCGATGCTTGCGGTTTCTTCATCCCTTATCTCGCCTATGAGGATGACGTCGGGGTCCTGTCTCATGAAGTGCCTTCCTGCGAGGGCGAAGGAGTATCCCGCGCGCTCGTTGACTTGAGTTTGCTTAACAAAGGCAAACCTGTACTCCACAGGGTCTTCAACGGTTAATACGTTTCTTTCTACCAAATCTATTTCTCTAAGAGCGGAATAAAGGGTGGTAGTCTTTCCGCTTCCTGTGGGCCCCGTTATGAGTATGATTCCATAAGGCTTCTGGAAAAGTCTTCTTAATATCTGCACCTGCTCAGGCTTGAAGCCCAATCTATCAAGCTCAAGCAGGGACGAGCTCTTGGTAAGTATCCTTATAACAACGTTCTCTCCGTAAAGGGTAGGAACTGTAGAAACCCTCATGTCGTAGCCCTTACCCAAAAAGTTGTAGGAAAAGGCACCGTCCTGGGGAAGTCTCTGCTCTGCAATGTCCATGCCGCTCAAGATTTTTATCCTTGAAACAACCGCATTGTGCACAGGCTTTGGAAAGGAGTAGGCAAAGTGAAGCACACCGTCCACTCTATAAAAGACCATTACGAAGTCCTCATAGGGGGTTATGTGAATATCGGTTCCCCTTCTTCTTATCCCTTCCTCTATCAGCAGATCCACAAGGCGGCTGGCTCTGGTAACATCGGGAGATTCCTGCCCAACAAAGGATTCAATAAGGGAAACTATTTCTTTGTCTATTGGATTTTCAAGAAAGTAGTAGGTTTTTTCAATGGTTTCGTTGAAGCTTTCAACATCCACAAGCTTTGGTCTCAGCATTTTGCCCGTAATCCTTCTTGCCACATCCAGCCCTTTAACATTGGCGGGGTCCGTAACTCCCACCACCAGGTTGTTATTATCCTCAAGATACACAGGGATTATCCCATACTCCTCAGCAACTCTTCTGGGAAGAAGCTTGAGTGCTTCCTGAGTGGGGGGATAAACGGAAAGATCAATAAACTCCATGCCCCACTGCTGGGCCAGTATCTCCCCTAAGGTCTTTGAGGTAACAAAGCCAAGGGATACCAGAACCTCTCCTATTTTCTTTTTGACAACCTTTTGAACGGAAAGGGCTATGTTCAGCTCTCTCTGGGTAATAACACCACGCTCTATGAGAAGATCACCTATGCGTTTTCTCTCCCTCATCTTTCCAGGATCCTTCTCAAGTAGCTTGCCACCTCTTCATTTTTGCCCTTAACAAGCTGATAGGCCTTGCTGAGATAGTAAAAGGCCCTGTCCACATCTCCTTTTTCGTAAAGTATAGAGCCCGCGTAGAGGAAAAATCTATACTCCTCCGGGTAAAGCTTCGTCCCAGATATGAGAAGTTCCAAGGCCTTGTTATCCTGCCCCATTTCCTTAAGACAAAGAGCCTTGTTTATCAGCGCGGTTTTGTTAACAGGGTCAGCCTTGAGGCACTCATCAAGAAGCTTAACCGCCTCCTCGTACTGTCCTCGCTTCATGGCTATGACCGCCAGGTTGTTCAAGGCATCCACATCCTTTGGATTCAGCTCCAAAAGCTTTTTGAAAAAGCCCTCAGACTTGTCCAACTGCCCTATCTGGAAGTAAAGCACACCAAGGTTTAAAAGGGCCTTTCTGTTTTTGGGATCAAGCTTTAAAGCCTTGTTGTAGTATGTTATAGCAAGTGCGTAGTCTCCCTTTTTGAAGGCTTCCGTTCCTTTTTCTAGGTATAAAAGGAGCTTGGTTATTGGCTTTTCGGCAAAGATTTTAAACCCGTTATCTCTACGAACTTTAAGCCTACGATGTGGCTTATATGTATAGCGCTTCTGAACCACAACTTTCTTAACCTTGGTTACAGCTTTAGCCTTCACGGGCTTATGAACTTTCCTCTGAATCTTAGGCAGTTTTTTCTTAGCATGAGTTATGTTTGTGCTATTGAACTTTAAAGGTGGACTGGGTATCTTTGCTACAGCCTTTGCGTATGTATTCATACGCGGTCTTGTATGGGGCCTTGTAAAATAAACATAACCTGCATAACCTATTCCTATCCCTACAAGTAGCGCAACCGCTAATATTATTAATTTTTTTTTCTTTGTATCCCCTCTAGCACCAGACAGGAACCTATGCGCTAAAGACAAACACGCCTCCACTAAAGGGACTCCGGCAGATCCTTTAAGGCCACTTTTACATCTTTTCTCCTAACCTTCCTCTTGCCAGCTACCATAGCAGCAAGAAGAGATCTTTCAGCAAGTATGTTAACCAGCCTAGGATTACCCTTTGTTTTTTTCCAGATCAACTTTAACGCCCACCTGTTAAAGGGAAACTCTCCCGAATAGCCCGCCTCTTTGAGCCTAAATTCTATATAGCCAGGTATTTCGTCTTTTTTCAAACCGTAAAGGCAGAAAGCGTAAGGGGAACGCTGGGCTATGGGCCTCATCTCCTCACTCTCAAACAGTTTTTTAAGTTTGGGGGTTCCGGCCACAACCACAAAGAGCTTCCCTGACTCAAGGCCTACAGAATCCAGCCTGTGTTTCAGTATAAGGAAATACTCAAAATCCATGTCTTGGGCTTCATCTATCAAAATGGCAAGGTGGTTACTGCTATTTAACCGGGCATCCAGCAAACCCGCGAATTCCTCCACAGGAAGCAAAGGATTGTAAGATATATAACAGGTATTGAGCTCTCTTTCCTCTTTCAGCTTCTTCTCTACAAATTTTAAAAGCATGGTTTTACCTGTTCCCGGTTCTCCCACAATTCTAACCATCGGCGTGCCGTTGTCATAGGC
>JALVZS010000022.1 GCA_027022065.1 bacterium | reverse complement strand
CCTGGATATACAGGCTCATGGCCCTGCACCACGCCAAAAGGGGAGATCTCCACCAGGCTGCAAGGTGGATCCTTATAGAGCAACAGGTGCTCTACAACATACTGTCAACCATGGAAAGAAGCATGAAAAAGAGCACGGAGGACAACAGCGAAGAAATCTCCGACATGATCTATGCCCTCATTCAGCTTCTCACGGGGAAGGAGCTCATAACCGAGGAGGAATTCAATAAGGCTTATACAGAGAGAAAGGAAACCAGGCTGCTTGAAAGGATGCTCCAGCTATCCGAAGACGAAAACCAAAACGGCCAGGGCCAAGAGATATAGACCAAAGAACTTGAAACTACGCCTATTCAAGAAACCCACAAACAGCTTAAGCGCCAAAAGCCCCGTGAGGAATGCGGCGGCCATCCCCAGAATATCGTAAACATCAAAGGCCACAGAAGAACCAACATCCAAAAACTCCAAAAAGTTGGCACCTGCTATGGCAGGTATAGCCACGATAAAGGAGAAGGGAGCGGCCTCTTCCCTTTTTATCCCCGCCCAAAGGGATGCGAAAATGGTTAATCCAGATCGGGAAAGCCCAGGGACAACCGCAAGTCCCTGAAACACCCCAACCACCAAAGCCCTCCAAAAGGGGATCTCGTCAACCCCCTCAGTTCCCTCCAAGACATCAACAAAAAACACAACCAAAGCGGTTATAACAAACATCACAGCAACAAGAGCTGGTTTATAAAGGACCCCTTCTACAAAGGGTTTCAGAGCAAGACCGATTATACCGGTGGGTATAGTGGCCAAGATGATCAAAAGAAGCCTCTTTTTAGAGCTAATGTATCTGAGGATATCCTCCCTAAAGTAAACAAACACAGCAAGCAATGTGGCAAGGTGAAGGAGCACATCAAAAAAGAGCCTGTTACCCCTAAAATTCAGCCAATCCTGTAAAACAGCCAGATGTCCCGAGCTTGAAACGGGAAGAAACTCCGTCAGGCCCTGAACAACACCCAGAAGTATTTTGAGCACCCCTTCATTCAAATTCGTAACCCCTCAAAAGGGCCTTGATGTTTACCTCTGCAATCCCTTTATTTTTGCTCTTCTCCTCTATAACCCTTTTCACACTATCAAGGGAAACCACAGGCCTCTTCTTTAAAAGCACCCCCAAAAGAACCATGTTTGTAGCCCTATCACTTCCAACGGACATGGCTATATCCGTTGCAGGCACCTTAACAATCTCGTAATTGCCGCTGTCAACCTCCACAATGGAGGAGTTAATTATGAGAAGCCCTCCCTTCTTTATTCTATCTTTGTATTTTTCCCACATCCTTTGGTGCATGACGATCATGTTGTTCAGCTTAGCCAGAATGGGTGAGGCCACCTCGCCCTCGGACAGCATAACTGTAACCGTTGCATCTCCCCCCCTCTTCTCAACTCCGTATATGGGAACCCATGTGGCGCTCAAACCCTCCTTTATGGCAGCCTCAGCAAGTATGCTTCCTATAAGGAGAGAGCCTTGTCCTCCTATACCCGCTATAAAAACATCCAGCTCCCTAGCCAACTTCACACCCCCCTATCCCTCAGTATCCCTATAGGATAGTAGCTCTCCATCTCCATATCTATCCACTTACACGCCTCCACAGGATCAAGCCTCCAACCCGTGGGGCATGCGGAAAGCACCTCCACCATGGCAAAACCGATACCGTTCAACTGCATCTCAAAGGCCTTTCTTATCACCTTTCTCGCAAACTTCACAGCCTTTGGAGAGTTCAGCTTGACTCTAGCAAGAAACGCAGGTGCATCCAAAGTATTTAGCAGCTCCACCATCCTTATAGGATATCCCGAGTTGCTGGGATCCCTGCCAAACGGGCACGTGGAGGCCTTCTGCCCCAGAACCGTAGTGGGAGCCATCTGCCCACCCGTCATACCGTAAACGGCGTTATTTATGTAGATGACCGTTATAAGCTCACCTCTGTTTGCGGCGTGAATAATCTCCGCCGTTCCTATGGCAGTTATCTCTCCGTCACCCTGATAGCAGAACACCACCCTATCCGGCAGGCACCTCTTTATACCCGTGGCAACGGCAGGAGCCCTCCCGTGAGGGGATTCCGCTATGTCACACCTTATGTAGTCGTAGAGAAAAACGGCACACCCCACAGGAGCCACCCCTATAGTCTTCTCCCTTATGCCCAGCTCATCTATCACCTCTGCCACAAGCCTGTGAGCTATGCCGTGGTGACACCCAGGACAGAAGTGAAAGGGCTTATCGCTCAAAGCTTCGGGCTTCTTAAACACAACCTTCATACCATCCCTCCAGAACGCCTCTGTATATGTAGTCTATTGGTACCACCTTAATTCCTCTCTTTTCAAGCTCAGGTAGCTTCTTCACAAGAGCTTTGTATGTTACAAGATGAGGATGTCCTATGGCAATGGCATATCCCCTTCTCAAGGCTATCCTTGCAAGATGATCAAGCTGATGTTCTATGTATACCGCATCCTTGGAGTTATCCAAAAACACATCCCTTCTCAAAACCACCACACCAAGCTGCCTCCCTACACGGCAGGCCACACTCTTAGAGGTGGTGAGGCTATCCACAAAGAAAAGCCCGCTTTGCTTCAGCACAGATAGAACAACCCTCATATCTTGAAGGTCTGCAGTAAATCTAGAACCCATGTGGTTGTTGGCAGCAACTGCGTATTTTATTCTCCCTATTTCCTTTAACAAAAGCTTCTCTATCTTGGGGGTGGTCATACTTGTCTTGAGCATCCCCTTTGTCCTCTTCTCAAGCTTCTCTATCTTTTCCCCTGTATGATTAGGCTCCATGGGGATGTGAAGCATCACCGTTTTTCCATGGGCATGGGCGTAATTGGCACTGTAAAGATCAAATGGGGTAAAAGGGATAATGGAAAGGGTCACTGGATAGGGGATGGACGAAAACCTCTCAACATCTATTAGTCTATTTCCTATGTCGTCTATAATGACCGCAATAACCGCCTTGGGCCTTTCCTTGGAAACCTTAGGAATGGACAGCTTCACCTCTGGAACATGCTTAACCTGTTTCTCTTGCTCGGTTTTTTCTTCTTTTATAACAACAGATACAGGGACCTTTTCGGTCCTATGCTGTCCTACTTCCAGGATATACCACAGCCTCCCCACCGCCAGCCCAACAAGAAAGGCACAAAAGGCGAGAAGCAGTGGGAGGTTTATGGATATTTTATCCCTAGTGCGCCGATGCGCTTTTCGCCGTGCCATTAAATCCCATTCCCATGCGAAGCCACAGCTTTAAAAAGTCCTCGGCGAACTCAAGCTGATAGTCTCTCTTTTCCTCTTTCTTCTCTTTTTCTTCCAGTTTTTTTCCCTCTTTCATTTCCACAAGCTGTTTTTCTCTTATAACAGGATGGGCCTGCTTAACCACAAGGTTTTCAGGAACAAGTATGTCTGGCGTTATCCCTTTGCCCTCTATGCAAATGTGATCAGGGGTGTAGTAATAAGCGGTGGTAAGCTTTATTGCAGAGCCATCGGAAAGGGTGAAAATAGTCTGAACAGAACCCTTCCCGAAGGTCCTATCACCTATGACAACGGCCCTTTTGTGGGCTTTAAGGGCTCCAGTAACTATCTCAGATGCACTGGCGGAACCTGCATTAACCAGAATCACCATAGGCACATAGGGAAGAGTTCCCTCATCGTGGGAGTAGAATTTCAGGTTCTCCGTTGAACCCTTTCCCTTTGTATAAACTATAAGCTTTCCGCCTTTGAGAAACTCATCAGAAACCCTGACCGCCTGCTGAAGCAGTCCTCCTGGATTATTTCTCAGATCCAAAATAAGGGCCTTCATCCCTTGCCTGTATAGGCTCATAAAGGCCTTCCTCACCTCTTTGTCGGTTCTTTCCTGGAACTGCTTTATCTTTATGTAGCCTATGCCCGTGGCGTTATCTAACATCTTATAGGTAACGCTTTTTATCTTTATAATGTCCCTCACAATGGTTATGGTGATGGGCTTTGAAACCCCTTCCCTCACTATAGTTATGGTAACCTTAGTCCCTTTTGGTCCTCTAAGCCTTTTAACAGCCTCCATAAGCGTCATGCCCTTGGTGGAAACGCCGTTTATCTTTATAATCTTATCCCCGGCCTTAACACCCGCCCTCCAGGCAGGGGTATCCTCTATGGGAGAAACCACCGTAAGAACCCCGTCCTTCATGGTTACAACCATACCCACACCGCCAAACTCACCTGTAGACTCTATCTCCATCTCCTTATACATGTCTGGGGTCAGAAAGACCGAATGGGGATCAAGAGAAGACGTCATCCCCTTTATGGCATCGTAAATAAGTTTTTTGTATGAAACATCCTTGACGTAGTTTTTCTCTATGTAGTGAAGGGCTTCAGAAAAGGTTTTAAGATACTTATAAAGGGACTCTTTTTCCTTATCTGGTTTGCAAATTCCACTTCCAGACACACATACCAAAAAGCAAAGGACGGCAAACCCCATAAAAACCCTTCTTCTCACAGCAACCCCTCCTTTAGGATTTCCAAGCAGGATAAGATCCCAAAACATCCACAAAGGCACAGGAACTTCTTAGGCAATCTATGGCCTCTGCCACATTGGTATCTTTTATATGGCCGTTAAAGTCAACGTAAAAGACATAGTCCCAAGGTTTTTTCCTTGACGGACGGGATTCTATCTTTGTGAGATTTATACCCCTATCGGAAAAGCAAGAAAGGATGTCCCTCAACGCCCCCACCCTATCCGAAATGCTGAATATCACAGATGTTTTGTCACGGCCTATGGG